>JBJEDP010000363.1:0-2386 GCA_051872175.1 Candidatus Limisoma sp. | reverse complement strand
AAACCGCAGGCATAACAACGTAGTTTGCATCGTCATCGTTGTCTGCGTCGGTCGATGTGCACCGGCGGTGGGTAAATAGAAACTTGATGCATTTATTTGTCGACAGCGAAGGCGTTGTACAATTTGTAAACACCAACAAATTGCCTGAATCGGCTTCCGCTTTAAGCCGCGGTTGCGTATTTAATCGGTAGCCGTAGAGGTTGGAATGATGGCGGTTGAACGATTCGCCGACGATGAGTACTATTGCCGGAGTTTGGTCGAGGTCGGGGACGCGAGTGATGTTGATTCGGTCTATCATTTGCTCATATCGAGCTATGTCGTTGTGGCTTTCGATAACAAATGCCAAAGAGCTGAAAAGATTGTGGATTGAATTTTTGCCGATAGGGGCAATTTTGGGCGTCCAAGTGTGGCCGATAAGCAGGGCGAGAATGACGGCGGTAGAAATGATGCTCTTTTTGCCGATAGTAAAGGCTACAGTGTTAAGTTTATTGAGTTGCAGCCGATGCCCCGGCAATTGCCGCGACGCTTATGAACCACCCGACGGATAGCACGTGTAGGTTCAAGAATTCCCAAGTCTCGGAAGCATTGGTCTGTAATGCCACCGACAGAATGTTGGCATTGATGCGGCAACCTAATTTTGTAAAAACATACACTTCCAAAGCAAACAGAACAACAATCACGCCGAGTGCGACATTTCGCCAAGCGGTAGAGCGTGCGGTAAGTGCAGCCAGCGGAATCGTGTAGGCAAAAGTATGCAGAAACGAGCTTACAAACATCACCTTGGCAAAGTGGTCGGCGGTGAATCCCGACGGCACAGCCAGCAGCACCGTTGTTATCACGATGAAGATTATATCTTTGACCTGTACCGGGATGTTGCTTGGTTTCTGCATTCGTTAATGAGATTTGGTGCAAATATAGTGCAAAAACGTCAAACTCCATTATAAAAGCAGAGGTTACTTCGGCGATTTGCCGTAAGTAACCTCTGTTAAAGGTTTTAGGTCCTATAAATTAATAACCGGGATTTTGTTGGTCGGCGATTGCCGGGTTTGCGTTGATTTCGTCTTGCGAGATAGGCAGAACGATTTTATAGAATGTTCTGTCGATTGTCTTAGGACGGTCGCTGACGGGGACGCTTTGGAAATCGTCGTTGTACTCAATCGAGCGGTTCATGCGAATCATGTCGAAGAAGCGTTGACCTTCGGCGAAGAGCTCTTTGCTACGCTCGTCGAGAATCATATCGTCGGAGATTGTAGCTGCCGTAGCCGGCGCGAGACCCGGTGAACGTTTGCGGATTTCGTTGAGATAGTCGGCAGCAACTGATGCACCGGCTGAGCTGTGAAGTGCGGCTTCTGCAGCAATCAGGTAAACTTCCGAGAGACGAATGATTTTGATGTTGACGGCAGTGATTGTCGCCTTGCCGTCACCTTTAAGGTCGGTGCCACCGATGTATTTGTAGCAAGCACCTTTGCGTTCAACACCTGTATCAACCCAGCTTTCGTCATTGTCCATAACAGCCCAACGCACGTCGGTCGGGTCTTGACCCAAGCGGTCGAGGTAGTAGTCGCTGGCAAGGAACCATCCTTGAGCGTTCTTCAGTTGTCCATATTGCATCAAGTAGTAGCCGAGCGAGCCAGAACCGAGGTCGGATTCCTCGACGGTTATGCCGAGTTCGAAAATCGACTCCGAGCCGAATTGCTGACTCCACGAGTCTGCCCAATCGTCGTTCTTGTAAAGCGCATATTTGTCGCTTTCAATCACTTCTTTCGCCGCAGCAAGGGCGCCTTCGTAGTCTTCCATATAGAGTTTGACTTTAGCTTGAAGAGCAATGTTGGCATAATAGTTCATATAGCCGTTGCTCGGCGATTTGTCGTCGCTCATCAGCTCGGCACCTTTCTTGAGGTCGGCGAGAATTTGTGCATAGTTCTCTGCTACGGTAGCGCGTGTGGGCTGTGCCATTGCTGATATGGGCTCGGTGATATTAGGCACGCCGTAAGCGTCTTTATTATAGTTGTAGGGCAACCCGTACAGGCGAACCAAGTCAAAATAGTAGAGTGCACGCAGAGAGTATGCTTCGCCTAAGATGTTGTCGAAATCTTCTTCTGTGCCTTCTGCTTGGAGCGCCTCGATGTTTTTAATCAACGTATTTGCTTGAAGAACGCAGTAATAGATTTGGCTCCAAAAGCCGGAATAGCTGCCGTAGGATGGCGCTTGGTTGAAACTGTAGAGTCCGTCGAGACCGCGTCCTGCGGAGTAGATGGTCAAGTCGCCGCCTTTTATGTCACCGTAGAGTACGAAATTGCGTCCGTAGTATGCCGATGAAGTCATTGCGCTCATCATACCGTTGATTGCTACTTCGGCATCGGTTACCGTTTCGACTGAGCCGAGA
>JBJEDP010000362.1:0-11869 GCA_051872175.1 Candidatus Limisoma sp. | reverse complement strand
GTTGTTGCAAATACAGCAAAATTCACAACCCCATACAAGAAAAGAGAGCGTTGCTCGTTAATACTAATGAATGAAATACAAACTATTTATTAACTAAATTTTTAATTACTACAAAATTCTAATTAATTATGGAAGCTCAAAAGCCTAACAAACCCAAAGCCGCCCCGAAGGCTAAGAAGGGTGGATTGAATGCAATCTTAGTTATCATCCTTTGCTTTGTTGCATCAGTATTGTTCTACATCTTTATTCTCGGTGCAGAAAGCAACTACGAGAATGGTCACCCGATCAACTTGATGGGTACAATCCACGAAGGTGGTTTCGTCGTTCCTATCATCCAAGGTCTTTTGATTTTGGTAGTTGTTTTGTCAGTAGAGCGTTTCATCGCCCTCCGCAAAGCCAGAGGTTCTAAAGGTGTAGACAAATTCGTAGGTAGCCTCAAGAAAGCTCTCGAAGCAGACGACTTGGCAGGTGCAAAAGAAATCTGCAAGAAGCAAGGTGGTGCAATCGGCAACGCTGTGTTGAGTTCAGTAGAGAAATATGCTGAAATGAGCGACAAAAGCAACGCCGCAGTAGCAGCTCTGAAGAAAGAAGACCGCGTACTTGCAATCCGCAACGCCCTCGACGAACAAATCAATATGGAGATGCCTACTCTTCAACAAAACATGGCAATCATCTTCACCAACACTACCCTCGGTACTCTTATGGGTCTGTTCGGTACTGTGCTTGGTATGATCAAATCATTCTCCGCACTTGCCGCATCAGGTGCTCCTGACTCGGCTGCCCTCTCAACCGGTATCTCTGAGGCCCTCGTAAATACTGCATCAGGTATCGCAACAGGTGCTCTTGCCGTTATTTCTTACAACTACTTCAGCGCTCAAATCGACGACATCACTTACAAAATGAACGAAGCAGGTGCCGTTATCATCGCTGTTTACGAAGCAAAGAACTAATTTAAGTCATTAATTTGTTGATTAATTTTTAAGTCACAACAAAATGGGAAAAGTAGAAGTAAAAAAGAAAAGTCCATTCATCGACATGACCGCGATGAGCGACGTTACTGTACTTTTGCTTACCTTCTTCATGTTGACTTCCACATTCCTACAGAAAGAACCTGTAACCGTAATCACTCCGTCGTCGGTTTCTGAAGAGAAAGTGCCGGAACAGAACTTGATTACAGTGCTCGTTAACCCGCAAGGCAAAGTGTTTATCTCCCTTGCCGGCGACAAAGACTCCACTTTCTCCAGCGAGAAAATGCGTGTCGAACTCGTGAAGAGTGTGGTTGCTGAATACAACAAAGTTCACCCGAACGCTAACTTGACTCTCAACCAAAAGCAAGTAAACAACTTCGGTTCGACTTATATGTTTGGATTACCCATCAAAATGCTTCCTACATGGCTCAATATGCCTCAAGAACAACGCGACGCATATATCGACCCGAGCAAGAACGAAGTTGCCGGTATTCCTATCGACATGAACGAAGACTTAAGCAAACCTAATGACTTCCAAATCTGGATGCGTGCTGCCTACAACCTCTCTAACGACAACCTCCAAGGTGCTATTAAAGACGGTAAAGGTATCGCTATCAAGGCTGACCAAGCAACTCCGTACTCCGTTGTACAAGTCGTTATGGACAACCTCCAGACTATGAAGATGAACAAGTTCACTTTGATGACTGCATTAAAAACTGAAGGAGATTAATTATATGGCAAGAAAAGCAAAAAAATATCAGAAAGAGAAAGATGTTCGCGTCGACTTCACCCCGATGGTGGACATGAACATGCTTCTTATCACTTTCTTTATGCTTTGTACCACTATGATTAAATCACAGACTTTGCAAATAAGCCTGCCTTCAAACGAAAAAGTGGATAAAGCAGAACAGAACAAGGTAAAACAATCTGAGGCTATTACCATCATCCTCGACAGCGAGCTCAACAAAGATGGTGTGCCTGTAAAAGACTTCGTGTACTACTACGAAGGTATGCCCAGCGTTGAAGATGCTAACCACGACGGTATCATCGACAACAACAATATGAAGGAAATCCAATTCCTCGGCAACGCTAACGGTAAACCGCAAGGTATCCGCGCCGTCCTCCGCGAACGCAACGAGCAAGTCGTTAAGAAAATCGACGAACTCAAAGTGAAGTGGAAAAACAAAGAGATGAGCGACGAACAATACCAAGCTGAAGCTAAGAAGATTCGTAGCGACTCTACCCTCAAGCGTCCGGTTGTTATCATCAAGGCTACTCCTAACGCTAGTTACAAGAGTCTGGTTACCGCTCTCGACGAGATGCAAATCAACAACATCAGCCGTTATCAGATCGACCGTATCAATATGACCGACTCTGCTATGATGACTGAATTCTTGCAACAACGTCTCAAAAAGTAATAGATGTAAGTCGAACTCTTAAAATTAGAAAGGAATTTAATTATGGCAAGAAATGTAGATCTTACATCAAAAGAATGGTGCGACGTTGTCTTTGCGAATCGAAATAAGGAATTCGGAGCTTATCAACTCCGCCTCAATTCGAGACCTCGTCACCTCCGCGCGTTCTTGATTACTTTGATTGGCGCTATCGCTATCATAATCATTGCTTACTCTTATATGAAAGTGGCTGCCTACATCGAAGAGCAACGTATCATGGACCAAGCTAACCAAGAGCTCGTTGCTGTCGACCTCGCTACTGAAGAACAAGAGGAAGAACAAGAACCGGAAGAAACAAAATTTGAACAACCCGAAGAGCAAGCGCTCCCCGAAGAAATCCTCAACACCGTAAAGGTTACTGAGCTTCTTATCGCTAAAGACGAAGATGTAAAGGCTGAGGACGAAATCAAGAGCCAGGATGAGTTGAAAGAAACTCAAACAGCTTTCGGTCAAACCGACTTCGACAAAGGTACTGACGACCGTAACGTTATCCGTGAGCACAAAGAAGAAGTCATTGTTGAGAAAAAAGAAGAAGTCAAAGAGCCTGAAAAAGTGTTCACCGCCGTTGAGCAAATGCCTCAATTCCCCGGTGGCGAGGCTGAATTGATGAAATACCTCAGCAAGAACATCAAATATCCGACTATGGCGATGGAAAACAACATCCAAGGTCGTGTAGTTGTGCAATTCGTCGTTACTAAGACCGGTTCTATCGGCGAAGTTAAAGTTGTACGTAGCGTTGACCGCGACCTCGACAGAGAGGCTATCCGCGTCTGCAAATCGCTCCCGAAATTCACTCCGGGTAAGATGAACGGACAAGCTGTGAACGTTTGGTATACTCTTCCTGTGAACTTCAAACTCCAAGGTGTTAACTAACCCTTGCGTAACCAATTATAAAAAGAGTTGTGTCGTCCGGCACAACTCTTTTTTATTTATCAAAAACCAACCCTACTGCCAAAAATCACCTTTTTTGACCGTTTTCGTCAGTAGAAGCAAAAAAGCATCGACAAAGACAGATTGCCAAAAGCAGTCCACGCAAGCAAAAGCTACACAATTTTCAAACAGAACACAACAGCAAACATAGAGGCGAGCCCCGCCTCGACCGGGCACGGGTGCGGAGCGAACGAGCATCCACAGCGTGTAGAAGATACGCTGTGGATAGCGTGCGTCGGAGACGCGCCGATTGTGGTAAACCCCACGCTCAGCGTCGGAGACGTTTAGCGTGGGGAACAAAGCTCACCCCCACACCTCGAGCCTCGGAGAGGGTCGGTCGTGGTCGCAGATTTGCTACCCCTTCAACTCATCCTCTCGCGCACTCATCAACTCGCAAATCTCTCAAAAATCAGCCAAATGTTTGCTAAATCTCTCATATTGTGTTAACTTTGCTATTCAAAATCGAAACAACAAGCATATTATGCCAAAAATATCCATCAGAGGTACAGAAATGCCCGAATCTCCAATACGCAAGTTAGCGCCGCTCTCCGACGCTGCCAAGAAGCGTGGCATTCACGTATATCACCTCAACATCGGTCAGCCCGACCTCCCCACCCCGGAAGTTGCTATCAATGCTATCAAGAATATCGACCGCAACATCCTCGAATACAGCCCGAGTGCCGGATACCGCAGTTATCGCGAGAAACTCGTAGGCTACTACGAGCGATTCAACATCAACCTCACTGCCGACGACATCATCATCACTTCCGGCGGCTCCGAGGCGGTGCTCTTTGCATTCCTATCTTGTCTTAATCCCGGCGACGAAATCATCGTGCCCGAACCGGCTTACGCCAACTATATGGCGTTTGCGATTTCCGCAGGTGCGGTAATTCGCACTATCGCCACAACAATCGAAGAAGGTTTTTCGCTGCCTAAGGTAGAGAAGTTTGAGGAACTCATCAACGAGCGTACGCGTGCGATTCTTATCTGTAACCCCAACAACCCGACGGGATACCTCTACACACGCCGCGAAATGAACCAAATTCGCGACTTGGTCAAGAAATACGACTTATTCCTTTTCTCCGACGAGGTATACCGTGAGTTCATCTATACCGGCTCGCCCTACATCTCGGCGTGCCACCTCGAGGGCATCGAAAACAACGTGGTGCTCATCGACTCCGTATCGAAGCGCTACTCCGAATGCGGCATCCGCATCGGCGCGCTAATCACCAAAAACGAGCAGGTGCGCAAGGCGGTAATGAAGTTCTGCCAGGCTCGTCTCAGCCCTCCGTTGATTGGACAAATCGCCGCCGAGGCTTCGCTCGACGTGCCCGACGACTACCTGCGCGACACCTACGACGAATACGTCGAGCGCCGTAAATGCCTCATCGACGGGCTCAACCGCATTCCCGGTGTCTACTCGCCGATTCCCATGGGCGCGTTCTACACCGTGGCTCGACTCCCCGTCGACGACTCCGAACGCTTCTGCGCTTGGTGTCTCTCCGAGTTCGAATACGAAGGCGAAACCGTATTTATGGCACCCGCTTCCGGTTTCTACACCACTCCGGGAGCCGGTATCAACGAAGTCAGAATTGCTTACGTTTTAAAGAAAGAAGACCTGACGCGTGCGCTCGTCGTGCTCCAAAAAGCACTCGAAGCCTACCCCGGCAGAACAATTTAACTATGAAACAAGACATCCGCTCTGCCATTGCCCGCCGAATCCTCATTGTCGACGGCGCTATGGGCACGCAAATTCAATCGTTCAATCTTTCCGAGGACGACTTCCGCGGAAAGCGTTTTGCCGACCATCCCCGAAAGCTCGCCGGATGCAACGACGTGCTTTGCCTGACGCGTCCCGACGTGATTTTGTCGATTCACCGCAAATACATTACCGCCGGTGCCGACATCATCGAGACCAACTCGTTCAACTCTAACGCTATTTCGCTCGCCGACTACGGCTTGGAAGACCTTGTCTACAGCCTCAACTTGGAGGCGGCTAAGCTAGCGCGCCGCGCTGCCGACGAGGCTGAATGCGTCTGGGTGGCGGGTAGTGTCGGTCCTACCAACAAAACGCTGTCGATGTCGGCTTCGGTCGACGACCCTGCCGCGCGCGAACTCCGGTTCGACGAACTTATGGCAACCTACTGCGACCAGATGTGCGGTCTCATTGACGGCGGCGTCGACATTATCCAAATCGAAACTATCTTCGACACGCTCAACGCAAAAGCCGCCATCGCTGCCGCCGAGCAGGCTATGGCGAAATCCGGCAGACGCGTCGAACTCATTCTCTCGGCAACGCCTGCCGCTGCCGGACGCACGCTCAGCGGACAAAACATCGAAGCGCTTATCGCATCGCTCGGACACGCCAATCCGCTGGCGTTCGGCCTCAACTGCGGCTTTGGTGCCGACACAATGGCGTCGCTCATTGCCGAATTGGCTGCGAAATCCGCCTTCCCCACTATCGTCTACCCAAACGCCGGACTCCCTAACGCGCTGGGCGAATACGACGAAACGCCGCAAATGATGGCGGCTCACGTCGAGCGTATCCTTGCCGACGGCTCGGCGAACATCATCGGCGGCTGCTGCGGCACGACGCCCGACCACATCCGCGCGCTTGCCGAGTTGGCGCGTCGCTACAGTCCGCGAACGCTGCCCGACATTCCGCAACGCCTCACCCTCGCCGGACTCGACGCCATCGACATAACCGCCGAACGCAATTTCGTCAACATCGGCGAACGATGCAACGTGGCGGGAAGCCGTAAGTTTTTGCGACTTATCAACGAAAAAAACTACGACGAGGCGTGCGACATCGCTCGACTTCAGGTCGAAAACGGCGCACAAATCATCGACATTAATATGGACGACGCGATGCTCGACGCCGAGGCGGAGATGCGTCACTTCGTCAACCTCCTTTCGTCCGACCCCGACATAGCTCGAGTGCCGTTTATGCTCGATTCGTCGAAGTGGAACGTCATTCAAACCGGACTTAAATGCTTGCAAGGCAAAGGAATAGTCAACTCCATCAGCCTCAAAGAGGGCGAAGCAACGTTTGTCGAACATGCGCGCTTTGTCAAGTCGATGGGTGCCGCCGTGGTCGTTATGGCGTTCGACGAAGAGGGTCAAGCCGACACGCTCGAGCGTCGCATAGCGATTTGCAGCCGCGCATACCGTATTCTCGTCGATTCGGTCGGATTCAACCCTGTCGACATCATTTTCGACCCGAATATTCTCGCCGTGGCTACCGGAATCGAAGGGCACAACCGCTATGCGCTCGACTTTATCGACGCCACGCGCTGGATTAAGCAAAATCTGCCGGGCGCAAAGGTCAGCGGCGGCGTGAGCAATCTCTCGTTCTCGTTCCGCGGCAACAACTACATCCGCGAGGCTATGCACGCCGTTTTTCTCTACCACGCTATCCGCGCCGGACTCGACATGGCTATCGTCAACGCTGCGGCGCTCATGCCTTACAGCGAGGTGCCCGACGACGTCAAATCGGCTATCGAAGACGTTATTTTCGACCGCCGCGCGGATGCTACCGACCGACTTATCGAACTCGCCGACAGCCTTAAAGGCGCTGACCGTCAGGCGGATACGAGCAAAGCCGAAAGCACGCAATCGCTCTCTGTCGACCAACGCGTTGCCGAAATGCTCGTCAAAGGCCGCTGCAACGACCTCGACGCACTGCTCTCGGAGGCGCTCGCGCTGCATGGCTCGGCGATTGCCGTCATCGAACGCTCGCTCATGGCGGGCATGAACGAGGTGGGCACGCTTTTCGGCGAAGGCAAAATGTTTCTGCCTCAGGTGGTTAAGAGTGCGCGCATGATGAAAGACGCCGTGGCTTGGCTGCAACCGCTCATCGAGGCGGAACAAGCCGACGACGCCGGTCGCAGCGCCGGAAAGATTCTCATGGCGACGGTCAAGGGCGACGTGCACGACATCGGCAAAAACATCGTCGACGTGGTGCTTCGCTGCAACGGTTTCGAGGTGGTCGACTTGGGCATTATGGTCCCCGCAGAGCAAATTCTCGACAAGGCGGCGGAAATCGGTGCCGACATCATCGGTCTCAGCGGTCTCATCACGCCTTCGCTCGACGAAATGTGCAACGTGGCTCGTCTGGCGCAACAACGCGGCATGTCGACGCCGATTCTCGTCGGCGGTGCTACGGCTTCGCCGCTCCACACTGCCGTTAAAATCGCGCCCTGCTACGAGGGGCTCGTGGCTTACATTCGCGACGCGGCGATGATGCCTGCCGTGGCGCGACGTATCATCGACAACGCCGACGCCGCAGCTGCCGAAATCCGCGCCGACCAACTCCGACTTCGCTCGCAATATAATGCCGAGGCGCCGCTTTCGCTCGACGAGGCGCGCCGTCTGCGTCACCGTTGCTCCTGTGGCGCTGCGCCGAAGCCGAATTGCCCGGGCGTTACGAGAATCGACATAAAAGTTTCCGACGTGGTCGACTTTATCAACTGGCGCGCGTTTTTCCCGGTTTGGAATCTCGACGCTTCGTTTGCCGAACTCGCCGAAATTCGCGGCTGCGGGCACTGCCAGGCGCAATGGATTGCCGCGCAAAAGCCGGAGCGCATGAACAAGATTATGGAGGCGCAAAATTTGCTCAAAGACGCTCGCGCCGCGCTCAATCGCCTAATCCGCGAGGCTGACAGCTCGATGAATGCCGTTGTGGCTATCCGCAGCGCTCATTCACTCGCCGACGACATCATTGTCGACGTCGACGGCTCGCCGCTGGTCATCCCCACGCTCCGTCAGCAGCACCGCAACGCCGAAGGCTGCTGCCTTGCGCTTGCCGACTTCGTGGCTCCTGCCGACGACTTCATCGGCGCTTTCGCCGTAACTGTCGGCAACACCGTGCAAACGATTATCGACGGCTACAAGGGTCGCGACGACTACAAACTCCTTCTCTATCAGTCGCTTGCCGACCGTCTTGCCGAAGCCGCTGCCGAATATGTCCACCTCGCGGTGCGCCGCACTGTCTGGGGCTTTGCGCCCGACGAACCTGCCGACCCGCGGCCTGCTCTCTCGGGAAAATTTCAAGGCATTCGCCCTGCCGCCGGCTATCCTTCGCTGCCCGACCAAGCCTCGGTGTTCGCCATCGACAAGATGCTCGGCGGTATCGACTCTGCCGGAATTTCGCTCACCGAAAACGGCGCTATGATGCCTGCTGCGAGTGTTGCCGCGCTGATTATCGCAAACCCGGAGGCTCGCTACTTCGTCGTGGGCGACATCGACGACGTCCAACGCGCTGATTATGCCCACCGTCGCGGCATTTCGCTCGATGAACTCGCCAAATGGCTCCCGCGCTGAGCCGGGGCATTGCGATAATTTTGAATATTTCAAAAAATATAGTTAATTTTGCCGACGAAAAAAATCAACACAACAATGGATATTTCCGTTATCGTACCGCTATACAACGAGGCTGAATCGCTCCCCGAACTCGAAGCGTGGATTAGCCGTGTGATGAAGGCTTATGCCTACTCCTACGAAATTATCTTTGTCAACGACGGCTCTACCGACAACTCGTGGCAGACGATTCTCGACCTCCGCGAGAAGAACCCGAACGTCAAGGGCGTGTGCTTCCGCCGCAACTACGGCAAGTCGCCTGCCCTTAACGTGGGCTTCGAACGCGCTCAGGGCGACGTCGTAATCACTATGGACGCCGACCTGCAAGACAGCCCCGACGAAATTCCCGAACTCTACAGCATGATTGTCGACGACGGCTACGACCTCGTCTCGGGCTGGAAGCAGAAGCGCTACGACCCGCTCTCGAAGACGATTCCTACCAAACTTTTCAACGCTACGGCGCGTCGCGTCAGCGGCATCCCCAACCTCCACGACTTCAACTGCGGACTCAAGGCTTACCGCCGCGACGTGGTCAAAAACATCGAGGTCTACGGCGAAATGCACCGCTACATCCCTTACCTCGCCAAAAACGCGGGTTTCGCTCGAATCGGCGAAAAGGTGGTGCACCATCAGGCTCGCAAGTACGGCAAAACGAAGTTTGGATTAAATCGCTTCGTCAACGGCTATCTCGACCTGCTAAGCCTCTGGTTTGTGTCTACTTTCGGCAAAAAACCGATGCACATTTTCGGCTTTCTCGGCACGATTATGTTCCTCCTGGGCTTTGCGGCGGCTATCGCTGTCGGCGCCATCAAGCTCTGCGCTCTTTGGGCTCACGAACCTGCCCGACTGGTCACCGACACGCCGTGGTTCTACATCGCGCTCACGATGATGATTCTCGGCTCGCAATTCTTCCTCACGGGCTTCGTCGGCGAACTCATCTCGCGCAATTCCGCCGACCGAAACAACTACCAAATTAAAGACGTAATCGACTAACGTAGCATAATGAATCGACTTTTTCGACATATCGCAGCGGCTGCGGCTCTTCTGACGCTCATCGGCGCGGCGCTCTCGTGCAGCAACGACGAGGGATGCCAAGGCAACCGCTCGAGCATCCCTCTCGCCGGTTTCTACTCGTCGCAGTCGGGCTCGAAAATCCAAGTCGACTCTATCTCGGTCTTCGGCATCGGCATGAAGGGCGACACCATGATTGTCGACCACGCTCGGCTTATCAACCAGGTCTACCTCCCGCTCAACGTCGCCGACACGCTCTCGCGTTTCGTGGTTCGCTATGATGCACTCGACCTCGCCGCGTTCAATCTTGCCGACACTATCTCGGTGACTTACAAGCCGATACCGTATTTCCACTCGGAGGACTGCGGCGCAATGTATCTCTTCGACATCGTCGACTATTCGACAACGAACGTGCTCATCGACTCTATCTCGTTCGCCACGATGCACATCGACAACGCTAACAAGGAAAACGTGCGCATCTACTTCCGCACGCAAGAGGAGGACGAAGAATGAAACGCGCAATCGCAATAGTCGCTCTCGTTGCTGCCCTGGCGGCGCTCGTCCCGCAGGCGTACGCACAACGTCGCATCAACCCGGTCGAGCCGGAGCAGGAACTCCGTATCCTCTCGAAGGAGGAAATCAAGCAGGTCAAGGACCGCGCTAAGGCGGAACAGCACTACGCGGACTCGCTCGCCAAGGACTCCATAAAAAACGACACGACTAAGCTCGCCGGAAAAATCAAGCACCCGAAACTTATGAACGTGGCGGTTGGCGTCAACATCTGGGACCCGCTGATGCGCGCTTTCGGCAAAAACTATGGCGGCGGAAGCGTCTGGGGCGCGCTAAATCTCTACAACAAGTATTTCCCGGTCGCCGAACTCGGCATCGGCATGGCTGACGACACGCCCGACGACGGCAACTATACTTATAAAGGTAAGACAGCTGTATTCGCCAAAGTGGGTATGAACTACAACTTTATGGCAGACAAGGACGCGCGCTACCAACTCTACGCCGGATTGCGCTTCGGCTGGAGCGCGTTCCGCTACGACGTAACCGACATCACCGTCAGCGACGGCTACTGGGCTGACAGTCACACCTTTGACATCCTCGACCAAAAGTCGCACGCCTTTTGGGGCGAGTTTCTCCTCGGCTTGCAAGTTAATATCGTGAAAAATTTCTCCATCGGCTGGGCGGTACGCTATCAAGTTCCGTTCTCCATCAAAGACAACATCAACTCCCGCCCGTGGTACATCCCCGGCTACGGCATCCGCGACAACAAACTCAACGTCAACCTCTCACTCATCTACGAGTTTCCGCTGAAAGGTAAGAGGTAAGAGGTGAGAGGTGAGAGAACCTCAAAGGGACGAGTTAAGAGGAACGAGGGACGAGAACCTCTCCACTCTCCACTCTCCACTTTACGGAGTGACGGGGTATCATCATCGTGTCGAAGATACGATGATGATTGGAGCGTCGGAGACGCGCCGGTCGTGGTAAACCCCACGCTCAGCATCGGAGATGCTTAGCGTGGGGAAGAGAAATCCCAACACAATCGAGATTCGGAGATGCTCGGTCGTGATAGTAGCACCGCGACGAGGACCGACCGATACGCGACCACAACCGAACCTCTCCGAGGTTCGTGACCGTGTATGTAGGCTCTCCCCCATGTTAACCCTCTCCGAGGCTGAACATGGGGTTTACCACAAAGTGAACGTCTCCGACGCTCCCATTCCACAGCGTATCTTCGACACGCTGTGGATGCAGGTCTGACACGCCACACCGATGACGCGCGCATACCCTCGCCTACCCGGTCGCGCCTCGGTGCGACCTGCCAGGCGTTGGTATTGTCGCACCCATACCCGGTCGCACCAAGGCGCGACCCTACGGCGGGACCGATAGGTAAGAGAACCGCTCTCCGCTGATGTGCCACCAAGATGCTAGCTCGAAGAGCTTGCGGTACTCGGTTAAATCGTGCGTCGAGCGGGTAACTCGACAACGTCAAGATGCTAGCTCGAAGAGCTTGCGGCACTCGGTTAAAGGCGTGCGCATAACGGGTAACTCGACAACGTCAAGATGCTAGCTCGAAGAGCTTGCGGTACTCGGTTAAAGGCGTGCGTCGAGCGGGTAACTCGACAACGTCAAGATGCTAGC
>JBJEDP010000361.1:0-11979 GCA_051872175.1 Candidatus Limisoma sp. | reverse complement strand
CTCATTGCTTCGCTTACGCTTTCGCCGAAGCACAGGTGGAGTTTCACCGGCTTTTGCTCATCTCTTATACAGGAATAAATTACAACACCGCCGTTCATTTCTTCGCCGAAATCAATAAGCAGAGACGCTTTATGAGTCGAGTCACTTTTGAGCGTGACGCACGTTGTGTCGTATACCGATACCTGCCCGCAGAAAGGTTTCAGTAAGTTGTTCGGTCGTTTTACATATTTTTCTGTGGAGTCGGATAGCCAAACCAAGCGAGTAGGTGTCACTTGATGTGTAGTAATCTCTGTCGAGTTGGTCGCTTGGACGATGCTCGGACTAAGGCAGGCTGATGCTATGCATAGCGCAACTGTTCGCAGTGTCTTTTTAGTATTCAAAACGGCTAAATATTATAGTTTTGGTATTGTATTTTAACGTCCCAAAATTACACCTAATAATTATAATGGATTTCGTCGTTTGTGCATATTTCTTACATCTTTGGGGCGGCTGTTGTCACGATTGTTCCAAATTCTTTTTTATATGTTTCAAATGTGTAAATACCTATATTATAATGCGTTTTTTTTTGTTATCTTTGAGTGAAAATTCAATGCAATGAAAAAGTTTTTTGTCTGTTTTGTTATTTGTGTTATATCTACGTTGGCGTTTTCCGTCGTCGCCGGCAATCCAATCGTACGTACAAGTATTGTCAATTTGCACGTCAATGACATCGCCCAAGACGAACAGGGGTTGATATGGATAGCCACCGCCAAAGGATTGTGTCGCTACGACGGCAGTAACTATACGACCTTTCTTCACGATAAGAACGATTCGACCAGCATAGCGTGCGACATCGTCAACGGTTTGTTTTTCGACGGAACGTCGCTGTGGACGGCGGGTAGCCTTGCCATATCGAAACTGAACCTCGACACCTGGCGGTTTACCAACTACGATATCCCGGGAACGAATAATGTGTTTTTTCTCGACTTGTTCAAGTTGAACAATAAACTATACACATATGGATTCAATGGAATCTACTTAATCGACGAGCACGCAAAGCAAATAGAGACAGTAGTGCCTCTCGACGGGCAGGTGGTGCGAAGCCTTGTTGTCGACAACGAGAAACACGTTTGGATTGCGTGCGACGACAATCTGGCGCTTTGCTTTGATTCGCACTTCCGGTTGCTTCATCGATTCGTTTTCCTTCCGTCGCGGCCTCTCAATTGCATTTTCATTGCTCCCGACTCCGGCGATGTGATGTTCGGCACCGGTCGCGGCACTATGCGCCTCGACCCGGCTACGATGACACTTACCGACGTCGACGTTGACCCTAAGATTGCACAAGTTCCGATTCGATATCTTTATCCAATCGACGACAAAAAAGCAATTTTTGTCGACAACAACACCGTGACCGAAATTTTCGACTTCGGAAAGTCGGAGTATGTCACTGCTCCATACGACCGAACCGGAGTGCTCTTGGACAGAAAGATGGATATGACTTGCGCACTTCTCGATAACGACACAAACCTTTGGATTGGCACATTCAATGCCGGTATGAAGTTCATTCCGCATCACGAACCGCTTTTCGGCGCCAATCGTCAGTTTCAGAAAGATTTTCAGAATTGTTTCGTGACGCGTATTTACGACGACGGACGCGGATGTGTTTGGGTCGGAACGCGTTATAACGGCTTTGCATGTTGCTGCAAGGCGAAAGGCACTACCGAATGGTTTAATTCGTCGAACACACCCGATTTGCGTCCGCTCGGCAATTTCGTGCAGTCGATGATTGTCGACCGGGTAGGGCATCTGTGGATGTGCATTGGCAATACGCTTGCCGTGTTCGACATTTCGACGTCTACTCCGAAACTTATCCACAAATACAATAACTTGGGCGACATCGTTACACTTGCAACCGATGCCACGGGGCATATTTGGGCAGGCTCGTCGACCGAGGGCGTTTTTATCTACAGTCCCGATTTTTCGTTGCAGCGCGTCATCAAGCCAACGCGTCACAAGGTGGCTAACATTACGTCGATAACACCTCTGTCGGCTAACAAAATGCTGATTTCGTCGTTCGGCGACAATATCTACATCGTCGACACGCGCACGTTCGCAACTCGAACACTCGATAGCCGATTCTCGCAAATGTTTACCGGCGTAATAAATCTGAAAACCTCGTCCGACCTCTCAAACATACTTATCGGTACCTATGGAAACGGTTTTATGATTTATTCAACAGCCGACCGTACTCTCGAGCACATCGACGCAAGTGACGGTTTGAATAGTAACGACATCCTGGGTATGCAGGAGGACGAAAACGGCAACTATTGGCTCAGCAGCAGTTACGGAATCTATCGCATCGACCGCTCTACTAAAAAAGTAACTACCTATCTGTCGGTTGATGGCACCGGTGGTGACCAATTCCACGAAAAGTCAGAATGTATCATCGACGGGCATATCTTCTTTGGCGGAAATCACGGCATTACGGAAATTTCGCCGTCGCATGTCTACGAAACCAAGCGTCGCACACCCGTGTTACTCAGTGATTTGCGTGTGATGAATCGCAGCATTTCTATCGACAGCCTCAGCGGTGGCAATCCTATCCTTACCAAGCATATTTCGCGCACGAAAGAGATAACTCTTCGTCACAACCAAAATATGCTGAGCCTTGACTTTATCGGCATCTGCTACGACACGCCGAAAAACCTCGACTATGCATATCGCTTGGACGGGCTCGACCGCGATTGGAACCATTCGGGCAACATCACTCGTGCGAGTTATTCGAATCTTGGTGCCGGCACTTACCGATTCCTGGTGAAGGTGCGCAACGGCTCCGGCGAATGGGAGCCCGAAATCTGTCTGCTCACTATCACTGTGCAGCGAAGCCCGTGGATGCACCCGTTTGCTATCTTTATTTATATAGCAATCGCTGCAAGTTGCTTGATTGGTGTCAATAAGATACTGATACGCCGCAAGTTGCGCCGCGAGCGTGCATTGGTTGCTCAAAACGAAATGCGCCGCGAGAAAGACCTCGCTCAGATGAAGGTGAATTTCTTTACCAACATAAGTCACGAACTGCGCACGCCGCTAACGCTAATCTACAACCCCGTGAAGTTGTTGATGAAGGACAAGAGCATTTCCAATCCCGAAAGCGTCAATCTGATTTCGCTCATCAATCGCAATACCGAGCGCTTACTTCGCCTTGTAAATCAGATTCTTGACTACGGCAAGATTAAGAATGACACGCTTGAGCTAAAGGTGTCGCGTCACGACTGCATAGCCCAGATTTCCGACATTGTCAGCATCTTCAAATTCTATGCCGCGGAGAAAAATATCGAAATAAGCCTCGATTCGGAATACTCCACGTTGACGATTCTTTACGACTACGACAAAATCGACAAAGTGCTTAATAATCTGTTGATTAACGCCATTAAGTACGCTCCAATCGGCGGTCGCGTCACCGTCGAAGTGCGTCTGTCGAAGGATGCCGACGGCAATTACCTCCAATTGGCTGTCGTCGACAACGGTCAAGGCGTCGACAACGAAGAATTGCCGAGCATTTTCGACCGATTTAAACGCTTGGTAAGCAAACAGAAGTCGCAACCGTCGGGTTACGGCATCGGCTTGAACTATGTGAAGCACCTCGTCGAAAACCACAAAGGCACTATCACGGCAAGTAATTTGTCGGGCGGTGGCATGGCGTTCCGCGTTTCGATTCCTATCGACGAAAGCCGTTATGCGCCGAGTGAATTTGCCGACGTTGCCGACGTCGAAAGCCTTGAATCGGCGTCGGAGCCCGATGCTGATATCGAAGTAGGGGAGGATGTTGAGCGTCATAAGATTCTCGTCGTCGAAGACAATCCCGACATGGCGGAACTTCTCAAAGATTTGCTTTCGGCATATGAAGTGACTACGGCTGCCGACGGTATGGAGGCGATGGCTCTGCTGAAAAAAGAAGAGCCGGATTTGATTGTTTCGGATGTGATGATGCCGCATATGGATGGCTTCGAACTGTGTCGCAGCATTCGCACCGACAAAGAGTTGTGCCACATCCCGATAATCTTGCTCACAGCCAAGACTCTCGACGATGACCGTATCAAAGGATTCAAACTCGGGGCTGACCTATATATGAGTAAGCCGTTCAACCACGACTTGCTGCTCGCTATGGTCGAACGATTGTTGACCCGCACGGAACGTCGCCACGACGTGATGGCTCGCATTGCCGGAACTGAAGCTACCGACGACGACAGTGACTATCGCGAACTCAACAGCGACCTTAGTCCGCTCGACAAGCGATTCCTCGAACGTCTTAACGAATACATCGACGAAAATATCTCCGATTGCGAGCTCAACGTGAGCCAGCTCGGGCGCGAACTCGGTTTCAGCCGAACCAACTTCTACCGTAAGGTGAAATCACTCACCGGAATGACGCCTAACGACTTCTTGCGTTTGTTCCGCCTCAATCGTGCCGCCGAGTTGCTCAAACGTCGCGAATTCCAAATCGGCGAGGTCGCTGCTATGACCGGTTTCGGCACGCAGTCGCACTTCTCGTCTTGTTTCAAAAAACAGTTCGGAGTTTCGCCAAAGGACTATCTTATTCACAACAAGTAGTTTGTACATATTTTTCTCATTTGTGCCAATTGTTGTATTTGAAACATTTGCGCAAAAAATCGGAACAACAGAAAAACAGTTGTTAATTATTTTTAGTTTTCTTTGCGGTTGTTAGAATGCCTTAAAATTCAAAAACTAAAAATAATTATGAACTTAATTAAAGCCATCAAAACATCCGGTCAGGCGCGGCATCATCTGATGAGGAATTTGGTAATCGCTTTGGTGATTGCTTTGGTTCCGCTGTCGGTGAGCGCACGCGTTAAAGTGAGCGGTGTTGTGGTCGACGAAAACGACCAACCGCTGATTGGTGTAAGTGTGTTTGAGAAGAAAACAAAAGCCGGAACGGCAACCGACGTCGACGGACGGTTTACCATTGATGTCCCCGACCTTAAGACTCAATTGCAGTTTACCTATGTAGGTTATTCGACTGTGACAACCGAAGCCAAGACGGGGCAGATGCGTATCGTGATGAAAGAAACAACGCAAGACCTCGAAGAAGTGGTCGTTGTTGCCTATGGAAAGCAAAAGAAAGTAACCGTTACGGGCGCTGTTGCTGCTATCAGCAATAAGGACCTCCTTAAGAGTTCGGCGCCAAACCTTAGTGCGACTCTTGCCGGTAAATTGCCGGGTTTGACCACTATACAAACTTCCGGTGAGCCCGGTCGCGACGATGTAACCATGTATCTTCGCGGTGCGGCAACCACCAACGGTACGTCGCCGCTCATCTTGGTCGACGGTGTGCCTCGTAACACAATTCGCGAAATCGACCCGAACGAAATCGAAACCGTGTCGGTGCTCAAAGACGCCAGCGCTACTGCCGTATTCGGTGTGCGCGGTGCTAACGGTGTTATCCTTATCACCACCAAACGCGGTAGCAGCGGCAAACTTACGGTGACTCCTTCGGTGCAATACAGCATACAACAATTTGCGCGCACGCCTATGCGCGTTCACTCTTGGGACTATGTGCGTTTGCTCAACGAAGCGGCTATCAACGATGGTGTTGCTCCCGAATTTACCGACGAAGAAGTTGCAATCTTCGACTCGTGGAAAACAGGCGGTCCGGAAGACTTCGCTACTCGTTATTGGTATCCCGACAACTATTGGCGTGACATCATCTTCAAGAGTTCATCTTATATGGTACGCGGAAACGTGAACGTCAGCGGTGGTACCGACCGACTCCGTTTCTTCGTCAATGCCGGTTATCTTTATCAAGGTGGTATGTACAACACCGAGAGCAAGAGCAAACTCGGCTACGACCCGCAGTCGACCCTCAATCGCTACAATTTCCGCTCGAATATCGACTACGACTTCTCGAGTCGCGTCAAAGCTTCGCTCGACGTTTCGAGCTATATCGAAAAAGTCAACGGAACCAACGGTTTGAAGGACGTAATCTATGCCGATGCCCTTTCAGCACGTCCGACGTCGCCGGGTCCGGTTACCGTTGAAGGTTTCGACGTCTACGACGGTCAGCAGTTCCGTCCCGTGCGTCCCGACCAGGTATTCCTTTCGTCAATCAACGCAGCACAACCTGCTTACGGTCACATCAACCGCTCCGGTTATCAACTCGAAACGCGTTCGGGCGTCGACCTTACAGGTAATTTGAATATCGACCTCGGTTTCATCACCGAAGGACTTTCAGCAAAGGGTCAAGTGTCGTTCCAGTCGCGTTCAATCAACAACACGATTGGTAGCAAGACCTTTACAATCTATAAATATGAGCGCAACGACCCGTCGCACCCCATACCTTACTTCCTCTATGACGGCGACGACGACACCGACGGTCTTCTTTCGATAAGCCGCGGCGTGTCGAGCGGATGGTTCCTCAATCTGCAAGCGCAAGTCAACTATAATCGCACGTTTGCCGAGAAGCATGCCGTTGGCGCAATGGTTTTGGCACAACGCGACATCAAAGAGGCTCGCGAAGACGAAGGCTATCAAGCAAAATATCTGCCTTTCAATGTGATAGGTGTTGCAGGCCGTTTGACCTACGCTTACGACAGCCGTTATCTTGCCGAGTTTAATGCCGGCTACAACGGTTCCGAGCAGTTCGCTCCCGATAAGCGTTTCGGTTTCTTCCCGGCATGGTCACTCGGTTGGGTGACTTCAAACGAAGCATTCTTGAAAGAACAACAAGTGTTGAGCAATCTCAAACTTCGCTTCTCTTACGGTAAAGTCGGTAACGACTCGTTCGGCGGCTATCGATTCCTTTACCTTGATAATATCACCACGTCGGGCACGGGTGCTTTGCACGAGAATGTGCCCAGTATCATCGACGGCTTGAAAATTACGGAAGCATATCTCGGCAATCCCGACATCACTTGGGAAACCGCTTGGAAGCAAAACTACGGTATCGACGTAGCCTTCCTTCAAGATATGGTTAGTTTCTCTGTCGACTACTTCCGCGAAAAGCGCAGCAACATCCTTATCAACCGCGGTACCGTACCCGACCTCCAAGGTTTGCAATCGAGTGCACTTCGCCTTGTCAACATGGGTAAGGTCGACAACGAAGGTTTTGAAATCAGCGCAAACTTCCGCAAAGATTTCGGCAATACGTTCGTGGTTAGCCTCGGAGGAAACATGGGATACACAAACAACGTTGTGAAATTCATCGACGAAGCTCCTTACGGCGACGATTATGCTTATCAATACCGCAAAACGGGATTTGCACTCGGTCAGTGCTGGGGTTACCGCATCGACTACTCTAAAGATATGGAACACGGTCGCGACGGCTCAGGCTTCTTCTACAGCGACGAGAGCATCGAAAAGAGTGGACTTACATATAATATAGGTATTCCCAAACCCGGTGATTTCATCTATCAAGACCTTAACGGCGACGGCTTTATCGACGAGCGCGACATGGCTCCTATCGGCTATTCTTCGATGCTCCCGAAAATTACCTACGGCATCAACCTCAATTTGAGTTTCAAAGGATTCGACTTGTCGATGATGTTCCAGGGTGTAAGCAAATACAGCAAACTCTATAGCGGTTGGGGTATCGACGAATCGGCAGGTCCGAAGTCGTACACCGATATGCACTTCGGCCGTTGGTCGGAAGAGAGATATGCAGCCGGTGAGACAATCACTTATCCGCGACTCGCCTACAGCGCATCGACATCGCACGTTGCCAACGACTTTTTCATCATGGACGCTTCCTACCTTCGTTTGAAGAATATGGAGCTCGGCTACACGCTTCCATCGCACATCAGCCGCAAAATCGGCGCAAGCGATATCCGCTTCTATGTGTCGGGCGAAAACCTCTACACATGGCAACACTTGAAGACCAAATCGTTCGACCCCGAACAATCAGGTCCGACAAGCTATCCGACAATGCGTACGTATAACTTTGGTGTAAACTTGAATTTCTAACATCTAAACATCTTTTCAAGCAATGAAACTATATAAATTCTTAATACCTGCATGTGTGGCAATGGCATCGCTATCGCTCTCGTCTTGCAGCGACGAGCTCGATGCAACGCCCGACGGTCGTGTGTCGATCGACGACGTGTTTGCCGACCCCGATTTGTGCGCAGCATATTTCAGCAGTTGCTTTGACTACATTCCGCAAAAGTCGGTGTGCTACTTCTGGTTCCAAAACTATCCTTGCGCAATTACCGACGATGGTTGGTCGAACGACGACACCAACGGTCCGATTCTTTGCTACAAAGGTCAAGCAAGCGCAGTCGATTTCCCGCTCGATAAATATTGGACATCGACGTTCGACTGCGAATATTGGAAGCACTATTGGCAACAGATTCGCATCATCAACACCTTCTTGCAGCACATCCCGACGGCTACGCTGGCGCGCGAAGAAAACCGCGACATCTGGACCGGTGAGGCTCACTGCCTCCGTGCATTCTTCTATCTGCAGTTGCTCAAGTGGTACGGCGCTCTGCCAATCATCACCGAGCCGCTCGACAACAGCTACGACTACTCGCAAATTCGCAAGGCGTCGACTGTCGAAGTGCTCAAATTCATCTGCGACGAATGCGACGAGGCGATGAAGAGCAACATGCCCTGGCACTTGGATAACATCAACCTCAAATATCGTATGACTAAGGCTATTGCGCTCGCAATCAAGTCGGAGGCTTCGCTCTTTGCTGCAAGTCCTCTCTACAACTGCGGCGAAGACCTTTGGCAGTGGGCATACGACATCAACAAGGATGTCTATGCACAACTCTTAAACAACGGTTACGAGCTCTACACTGAAATGCAGACCGATTACTACAACTGCGCTTACGGCGAATATTTTGCAACCGCCAACTATTGGGGTAGCAACCCGATTGACAAGGAAACCATTTGGCAGTCGGATTTTGGTACTCAACCATTCTGGTGGGTTTCGGGTACGCCGATTCAAGGTAATTATCTTTCAGGAACAGTGCCCTTGCAAGAACTTGTCGACGCTTACGACATGTTGGCAACCGGTAAGCCCGTTGTCGACCTTGAGAAACCTTACTTGGACGAGTTCCACCTCGAACCTAACTATGTCGAAGGTTCGGGCTACGACCCGCAGAATCCTTATGTAGGACGCGACCCGCGTCTTGCTGCTACGGTTATATTCAACGGCAGTACGGTCCAAAAGGGTGCAACCGTTCACGAAGTGGAAACCTGGGTAGGCGGCAACTGCGGTATCAAAGATAAAGGCGAACGCTTCAGCCACACGGGCTACTACCGTCGCAAATATGCCAACTATCGCAGTGGTAACGACGAAGGTAAGTGGAAATACTACCGTCTTGGTTGCGTGATGCTCAACCTCGCGGAGTGTGCTGCCGAAACAGGCAAAATCAGCGAAGCGATGAGCCTCGTCAACCAAATCCGCCATCGTGCCGGATTCGACCCGTCGGTCGATGTTAAGGCAACGACCGTCGACCAAGCGCGTCTGTTGGTACGCCACGAGCGCCGCGTCGAACTCGCTTACGAAGAAAACCGCTACTTCGACCTCCGTCGTTGGACTCCCGAAGACCAAGATTTGATTAGCGAAAAGTATGCAACCGGTATGGAAATCACAAAGACCGGTACGAAACTCTCTTACAAGCGTATCCTTGTAGGTACAGACGGTAGCGTGCCCAGCAAATACTCATATCAGGCAAAGTGGCACTTCTTCCCGATTCCGGCAGACGAAGTGGCTCGTCTGAATGCCCTCACCGGCGAAAAATGGCAAAACAAGGGCTGGTAATTCGAAATTTCTATCAACAATAAATGCTAATTCTGAAAATGAAACGCAAACTATCATATATTATGGCAGCCGCTTCGATGTTGGCGACGACAACAGCCTTTGCGGCTGTTGCCGACACCGATTCGGTGACGGAAATTGCCTTTGGACAGAAAATCAAGACGTCGGCAATGGTCGGTTCGCAATCGACCGTAACGAGCGACGTCATCGACCAAACGCGTTCGGTTGGTCTCGACAAGGCGGTGATGGGACACATCGCCGGAACAACTATGACGCAAGGCTCGTCGCTACCGGGTTCGGACCAATGCTCTTGGTACATTCGCGGTCTGGCTTCGACCAATGGTAATGCTGTTCTCTATGTGCTCGACGGAGTTCCCGCTCCGACGCTTAGCCCGAATACTCTCGACCCGTCGACCATCGAGAGTGTAACCGTTCTCAAAGATGCAGCCGCTAAGGCTATTTATGGTCCGCTCGGTGCGCAGGGCGTGGTGCTCATCAACACTCGTCGCGGACACGTAGGAAAAACACACGTCAACGTCAGCCTCAGTTATGGCATCAACGACAAAACCGCCGAGTTTGAGCCGATGAATGCTTATGGCTATGCGATGCTTCGCAATCAAGCACTCGCCAACGACGGCAAAGATGCGCTCTACTCTATCGAACAACTCGATAACTACAGAGCTTGCTCGAGTTTGAGTAACAATTGGAAGCAAATGTTCATCAAAAACACTACTTCCACGCAACTCTACAACGTCAGCGCTGATGGTGGTACAGACCGCATCCAATTCTACATCAATGCCGGTTTTGCTCACCAAGACGGCTTGTACAAAACCATCGAGAATGAAAAGTACAATCCGAATCCTTACTACAACCGCTTTACAGCCGTTACTAATGTAAAGGTTAAGGTGTTCAAGTATCTCGATGCCGCTCTCAACACCAATTTGCGCATCTACCGCAGCAACGGCAGCACCGTTGGTACAGGTACGATTCTTCATCGCATCCTCACAACGCCGGCAACCGTGCCCGGACCGCTCACCGAAGACGGACTCATTCTGACCAACGAAAACTTCCCCAATCCCGTTTACGGTAGCATCAACAAATCGGGTTATGCCAAATCGACCGGCACCGACGTTAATGCTAATTTCCGCCTCGACCTCGATATGGGTTTCCTTACGCAAGGGCTTTCAGCTCATGCCATTGTGGGCTACCATTCATACTATGTTGGTACAATCAACGGTACAACCGACTATACGCGTTACATCTACGACACGGAAGGCAATCTCGTGCAGTTCGGCGCTAATGCCGACGCGCCGCTGAGCCTTTCCAAGGGTTCGAACACGGTGTATTTTATGAACGCGCAAGCCGCTATCAACTACGACCGCACGTTCTTCAATCGCCTGAATGTTAATGCCGTGGCAAACTATCTTGCCGAAGACCGCATTTCTACCGGATTCGACTCCAAGAGTGCGTTGCCTTATCGTCGCATCCAATTCGGCGGTCAACTCCACCTCGGTTGGGACAATCGCTACTTCTTGCAAGGAACCGTTACCGATGCCGGTAGCGAGGAGTTCTGCAAGGGCAATCAATATCACGTTTCGTCGTCGTTTGGCGGCGCTTGGGACATCGCTCAAGAGCACTTCATCAATGCCGATTGGCTTAAAACTCTCAAACTGCGTGCAAGCTACGGTACGTTGTGCTACGACAACATCTATTCAATCGGACGTTTGCTCTACAGCAGTGAAATCCGTCAAGTGAACGGCGCCGGACTCGTCAACAGTCTTTACACGGCTGCTCTCATCCAGGAATATCAACTCGGTAATGCCAACATTTCGTGGGAGAAATCTCATCAACAGAACTACGGCATCGACCTCGACCTCGGTTGCGGTTTCAGTGCTGCGTTCGACTACTGGAAAACCGACCAAAAGGGCGTCATTGCTCGCGATAACTCAAAGCCGGGTATGACAGGTATTTCGTCGTCGAATCTTCCTTACGAAAATATCGGTCGTGTAGAAAGCCACGGCTACGATTTGACTCTCTCTTATCGCAAGGCTTTGCGTTGCGGACTCAACCTCGGCGTGACCGGAATCTTGAGTTACAACACCAACTGCGTAAAAGAAATCGGCGAATACGATTTGAGCATCAGCGACTACGCTTATCCGTATCGCACGACCGGCTATCCTATCGGTCAACAATTCGGTTATGTTGTTGACTATAGCAAC
>JBJEDP010000360.1:1961-12173 GCA_051872175.1 Candidatus Limisoma sp. | reverse complement strand
TCTCCAGTTGAGAGCCGACGACGAGTAGAACGACGACTTGAAAGCGGCAGCCGTGTTGAGTTGCGAGCCCGATTTGGGTTTCCAAATCCAGTTGACGATAACAGTTGGGTCGAACGATTCAACGATTCTCGCCGAGCGTTTTTCGCCTTGATACCAACCCCAGTTCGGGTTGTAGAGGTAAGAGTCGGCGAGTTGGTAAGCCTCTTCGAAAGTAGCCGAGTTTGTAGCGCGTTCGGTGGGAGCGCCGAAGGCTGTTATGTTGAGGCTGTGACGGCTGTTGAATTGCTTCTCGAGCGAGAGGAACAAACCGCCTGAATGGTAGTACGTACCTTCGACTACACCTTCTTTGCTGTAGCGGCCGATAGCGGAGAGGGCGAAAGCCCAACCGTTTTTGCGGACGCCGGTAGCGTAGGTAATCATACCGCGATAAGAGTAAGAGCCGTTGGTGTAAGCCACGCTACCACGGAAACCGGGAGCGAACGCCGAAGCGTTGGAGTTGATGCTTGTAGCCCCGCCGATTTCACCGAGGGTGAACGCCGAGGTGTTGAGGCCCATCGACACCGAACGGTTTTTGAACGCTTGATTCATACCGCCGAGCATAGAGTAGCTGAAACGACCGCGGATAGCGTCGGTGAAGTGCACACCGTTGATGTAAGTCTGTGAATACTCCGAGTCGTAACCGCGGATGCGGAAACGCGTTGTGCTAAAGTCGTAGTTAGCGGCAGAGTAGTACACGTTGTCGGAAGCGCCGGAAAGCATGCCGATAGATTGGTCGTTGCCCTCCTCGTCTTCGAGTTGGTTTTGGTCGATGATAACGGGAGAGTCTTCGCCGTAAGAGTCGTCATCGGCGCTTGTAAGTTTGATAGTGCCGAGGTCGTCGATAACACCACTCACAAAGTTGATGTCTTTGACGTAATCCTCAAAACCGTAAGCAATGATGTTGACGGTTTGAGTACCCGGCGCAGCATTAGAAATGAGGAAATCACCGCCGGGGCCTGTAGTAGCGCTAATCCCTTGACTCGTCAAGAGGACCGTAGCGCCGGGAACCGGAGCCCCATTGGCGTCGACTACAGCACCTCGCAATCCTGTCCGCTGTGCGGCAGCCGGCAGTACTGCAAAGATGAGTAGCAGTAAGAAAAGTTTGATTTTCATAATTAAACTACGGGTTAGATATTAATATTATTTTATTTATTGTTTTGCTTTGACTTCACGAGCGAGGAATACTTGCGTCGGGAAGTGGTCGGAGAAACCGTTAAGGAACACTCCGCCGCTGAACGTACGCAGCGGAGCACCCGACTCGTTGCGCATCTCGGGCACATCGTTGTGAACTTTACATTTGAAATATTTCAAAGTAGAACGGTCGTCACCGATGAGGTAAGAGCTGAGCATGATTTGGTCGAACAAGTTCCACTGACCGCGATAAGCGAGAGTGCCTATGCCGTTGTCGAGCACTTCCCAGAACGGGTTGAACCATCCGCCTTCTTTGACGTCTTTGATTTTCTTAACGGCGCCGATAGCCTTAGCGCACGAGTCGTTGCTCGGGTCGTCGTTAAGGTCGCCCATAATGATAATGCCTTGTTGGGGGTCGACAGCGAGGCACGAATCGGCGATGTGCTTGCAGAGATTGGCGGCAGCCACGCGGAGGTGACGGCTCGACGCCTCACCGCCCAAGCGCGAAGGCCAGTGGTTGACGATGATGCTGATTTTCTCGCCGGCGAGCAGACCGGTCACGCAGGTCTGGTCGCGAGTGCGGAAGTTGGGCATGTCGGGGATGGTCAACGTGTGGTGAGTTACGTTAAGCACACGGAACATGCGCGGATTGTAGAGAAATCCGACGTCGACGCCACGGCGGTCCGGGCTGTCGTGATGGATAATCTGATAGTTGAGCGCTTTCAGTTGCGGGTCGTTGACGATGTCTTCGAGCACTGTGCGGTTTTCAATCTCGGAAACGCCGATGATTGCCGGACCTTTGGGAGTGATGTCGGTCTTCAAGCGGCTGATGGCGAAAGCCATATTATGGACTTTGCTCCAGTACTTGTTGCCGTCCCACTTACGTTGTCCGTTCGGCGAAAACTCAAGGTCGTATTTACCATTGTTATTAATGGTGTCAAACAGGTTTTCGAGGTTGTAGAATGCCACTCCGAAAACTTTGTAATTTTTCTTATCCTGCTGCTGAGCTGTCAGCAGAGGCAATGCCAAAATAATGGCTAAGGTTAATGTTAGGATACGTTTCATAGTCTCAATATTGCGACACAAAATTTAATATGGAAAAGAATTCCAAAAATAGTAAATTTTTGTCACTCACAACGAAAAAAGAAAAAAATTTTCGCTTTTTAAGGCATTTTTTCTTCCTTAGAGGCTCTAAAATAAGAGTTTTTGACCATAATTTAGCCAATTTGGAATTATTGATTTCTAAGGAAGAAAATGGCTTCGCGCCCGACGTTGAAGAGCAAGTCGAGGATGCTCAACGAGGGAATAAATCCATGACGCGGCTGCCAGATTTGGTAGTATGAGCCTGCGAGCGGCTCGACGTCGGCGGGCACTGCGTCGGCAGTGTCGGCGACGGTCACGACGGGCAGGTCGAGGAAGTCGACCACGGCGTTGTGGATGGCAAGGTTGAGGTCGAAGATGCGAGTAGTCGACTCGTCGAAAATGATGTCGCGCAGGTCGTCGGCGAAGTATTCGAAAAACGGCGTTCGTCCGTAAGCCGAATAGAGCGCGCCCCAGTGGTTGTGCCGCCAGTTTGCATGCTCGGCGATGACGACGTCGGCAACCGCCTGCGAGGCGTGGGGACGCGCAAGAGGCACGGTGAGCGTTTGCCGACCGGAGGGGGTTGCAATCTGCATACGGTTGAGCGCACGGCGGCGCTTGTCGTAGCGGGCATCGGCGGCAAAACAGACGCAACCGGCGTGAAGCATAGCAGCGTAAGCCTCAACGCCGGCAGCGTATTGGGAATCGAATCGAACTATCATTTGTCGGGATTAGCCGCTTTAAACATACGTTCGGGGCGGAAACCGGAGAATAGACCT
Organism: Candidatus Limisoma sp.; assembly: GCA_051872175.1. Classification (GTDB taxonomy): domain Bacteria; phylum Bacteroidota; class Bacteroidia; order Bacteroidales; family Muribaculaceae; genus Limisoma. The sequence continues at coordinate 9,144 of JBJEDP010000360.1, read as the reverse complement.
TTCTCTTGGTCGATAGAGATGATGACAAACATCGGCGTACCGACGATGTGGTCTTCGGGGACGAAGCCCCAGTAGCGCGAGTCGGCGGAATTGTCGCGGTTGTCGCCCATCATCCAGTAGTAGTCCATTTTGAAGGTATACGAGTCGGTTTCGACGCCGTTGACGAGCACACGGTCGGGCTCGATGGTGAGCGTGTTACCCTCGTAGGCTTCGATGCATCGCTTATAGATTGGCGCATTGAAAGGCGTAAGGCGAAGCGTAGCGCCGCGGCGCGGAATCCAGACACCGTTTTTGAGGTTAACGCCGTAGTCGGAACGCGTCCAGCCGTAGTCGCGATAGACGGGATAGACGGGGAATTCTTCCATAGTGGCGATTCGCTCGATGCTGACGACGTTGTCGAGCGTTTTGAGGTAGTTGACCGAAGCGTAGGTCAGCGGCAGCGCATAGACGAGACGTTTTTCGCCGCCGAAGTCGACGGTCTGCGGCTCACCGCGGTCGGCGAGGCTTACGTCAAGACTTTCCCAAATGACATCGGAAATCGGCTGACCGTTGGTCGAAACGAAGTAGTTATACTGCACGTTTTGGGGCTCGGTAAGCGGTTTTCCGTTGATATATACGATGTTGTTTTCGATTTTGAGATAATCGCCGGGGAGACCGAGGCAGCGCTTCACATAGTTTTCGCGGCGGTCGACGGGACGATACATCACTTCGCCAAACTTATCGGGATTGGCGCGAACCACCGCGGCACCAATATCCATAATCATCTGAGAATAAGCATAAGAGCCCTTCTCGGGAGTGGGAACGCCTTGTTGAGCCACCGACGATTCGCCGATTTTGTAGCAGAGCGTGTAGTAGTCGGGGTTCTGGCAGTTGAAAGCGATGACGTCGCCGGCGGGGAAGTTGAACACGACGATGTCGCCGCGCTCGATGCTGCGAAGTCCGGCAAGGCGATGGTACGCGAGTTGCGGGCGGTCGATGTAGCTCTTCGTGTTGATTAGCGGGAACGTGTTTTGGCAGAGCGGGAAGTGGATAGGCGTCTGCGGCACGCGCGGACCGTAGACCACCTTGTTGACCCACAAGAAGTCGCCGATGAGCAACGACTTTTCGAGCGACGACGACGGAATCTTATAGTTTTGTCCGACGAAAGCAAAGATGAAGTAGACCAACACGAGCGCATAGACAATCGAGTCGACCCAGCTCATAACGGTGCGCAACGCCTTGTTTTTGGTGTATTTCCACCAATTCCAAGGGATGTAGAGGGTGATGTAGATGTCGAAAAGCAAAGGATAGGCAAGCAGCACCCAAGGATTTTGGAGCCAGAGCACCCAGCCGAAGAAAATTAACGACACGATGGCAAAACGCACCCAACGCGTTTTTTTGACTAACTTCAGACGCTCGACAAACGATTTGCCCTCCTCGGGACGTTTGCCGGGGTCTTCGTTGTTGCGTCTTGACGACCTATGACCCCAGATATAAGAATACGGATTGTTCGTGGTCGAAGAATTGTTTCGCGTGTTGTTTGTATCAGACATCTTGAAAATCAATCGTTTAAGAAGTTTAACATATCGTTCATCGAGCACCAGCCTTTATGCCCGGGGAGCCATTCTGCAGCGAGAACGGCGCCGAGGGCGAAACCGCGACGCGAGAAGGCTTCGTGTTCGATTTTAATAGCGTCGACGTCGGACGTGTAGGTAACGATGTGCGTACCGGGCACTTCGCCGATGCGCTCGTTGGTGATTAAGAGTTTGTCGGTCTCGTCGGGATTCTCGGTCCAGCCCGACTTGCGGTCGAGGCAGTCGGTGATGCCGCCGGCAAGCGAGATGGCGGTACCCGACGGATGGTCGAGTTTATGGATGTGGTGGATTTCGTGCATAGCCACGTCGTATTGGCTGAAACCGTTCATAATCTTAGCCAAGTAGCGGTTGAGCGCGAAAAAGATGTTGACACCGATGCTGAAATTCGACGTATAGAAGAACGATGCACCGCAGTCGTCGACCATCTTGCGGACTTCCTGTTCGCGGGTGAGCCACCCTGTTGTGCCCGACACGACGGGAACTGAAGCGGCGAAAGCGCGGCGATAGTTGTCGACAGCCGTCGCGGGAGTTGTAAACTCGATAGCGACGTCAGCCGAGCGGAAAGCGTCGCTCGCGAAGTCGTCGATATTGTCGATATCGATAATGCAGACAATTTTATGCCCGCGGCTAATAGCAATTTCCTCAATGGTTTTGCCCATTTTGCCGTGGCCTATTAATGCTATATTCATGAGAATTCCTTTTTGGCGACAAAAGTAATCAAAATCTGCGATATTTTAGACCGATATAAAAAAGAAATTACAACAGTAGAATAAAGCGGCAGCTATTAGAACGGGTGTAGAACGTGAATGCGGCTGAGTTGGCAGGGTTAATCATTATGGGACTAATGAGACGAATGGGACGGGAGAAACGGAACATTTGGAGCACTCGGAGATATTGGGTGATATCAGATAACTCTGGGCGCTCTCTTCAACTCACTCTTTTCCGGTTAAACAAGCACTGTTTTTGGCACTAATTAGCAACCATCTGATTGACAGCCTTTTACAACAATAATATACACTTTTTTCCACGAACTTTAGGCGAAAGTATACACTTTTTGCTACGTACTTTGGGTGAAATCATACACTTTTTGCTACGAACTTTAGGCGAGCGGCGCCTGCGGCGCGGATAGAATGTCGTTTCTGATACCCGCTCTGCTACCACAACCGACCCTCTCCGAGGCTCGAGGTTGGGGATGAGCCTCGTTCCCTACGCTAAGCATCTCCGATGCTGAGCGCAGGGTTTACCACAACCGGTGCGTCTCCGACGCACACAATCCACAGCGTATCTTCGACACGCTGTGGATGCTCAGTCGCGCCTCGCCCATGCTCGGTCGCACCAAGGCGCAGTATAGCGGAGCGTTGCTCCGCGGTTAAAAGGTTATAAGGTTAAGAGGTTAATCGGCAGCGGTGCTGCGTATGAGATACCTTCCATTTCTAACCGATGCGCAAGCAGCCGAATAACCGCATCGAAGATGCCGAATTAGCACAAAAAATCCGAAGCGGGGACTGCATCAACTAAAGATTATCGGCGTGGGGTGTTGCTGCAATACAGACCGCTTCGGATGGTTCGAAGAAAGTTGCAAAAATGTTATTTTGACTATTAATTGCAACAAATACCGAAAAGTAACCATCATATGAACAAAAAAAATTAAAATTTCGAGCAAAAAGTTATTATGTTAAATATTGTAAACTCAAATTAATTTTTCGTCGGAATGCTTTTGATTTTTGGCATTGTGAAATTAAATTTGCGGAATAAGCGTACAGAAATTATGGACGACAGTGGCATTGACCGGACAAAGAGCAAAGCAAAACCGTCACGGCGGATAATTATCGCCACGCTCGTAAGCGTCCTCCCCCTACTCGGCTGGCCGCGACAGGTGTTGCGCCTTGACCCTGACAATAGCAGTGCGGCAGCCACCGCCATCACAATATCGTTTCCACTCTACGCCGTCATTCTCATCTACACAGCCTACAAACTACATGCGTCGCAGCCCATCCCGGCATGGATATTAATCGTCGTGCTTTGGCTCTCCTACGGCGCTGCGTTTATTTATAGTATCAACCTCTAAAACAGTTAACTTATGATTATCGGAATTCCAAAAGAAATCAAGAACAATGAGAACCGGGTAGGCATGACCCCGGCAGGAGTTCAGCAATTGGTAAAGCACGGGCACACGGTGCTCGTACAAGCCACAGCCGGCGAAGGTAGCGGCTTTAGCGACGACGATTTCGTGGAAGCGGGAGCTACAATCGAGCCGACCATTGAAGATGTATATGCAAAAGCGGAAATGATTATTAAGGTGAAGGAGCCCATCGAACCGGAGTACAAGTTGGTACGTCCGGGACAACTCTTGTTCACGTATTTCCACTTTGCGAGCAGCGAACCGCTGACCGACGCAATGATAAAGAGCGGTGCGGTGTGTCTCGCCTACGAAACGGTAGAGCGCGACGACCGAAGCCTGCCGCTGCTGTTGCCGATGTCGGAGGTGGCAGGACGTATGTCGATTCAAGAAGGTATGTATTTCTTGGAACGTCCGCACGGAGGCAAGGGCGTATTGCTTGGCGGCGTACCGGGTGTTAAGCCGGCAAAAGTGTTCGTAATCGGCGGCGGTACGGTAGGTACGGCAGCTGCACGCACGGCAGCAGGCATCGGTGCCGACGTAACGATTGCCGACATCTCGATTCCGCGTTTGACTTACCTTGCCGACGTAATGCCGCAGAACGTCAAGACGCTGATGAGCAACGAATATAACATCCGCCAAGAGTTGAAAGAAGCCGACTTGGTTGTCGGTTCGGTGCTCATTCCGGGAGCAAAGGCTCCGAAACTTGTGACAAAGGATATGCTGAAACTGATGAAGAAAGGTTCTGTGCTGGTTGACGTAGCCATCGACCAAGGCGGATGCTTCGAGACGTCGCACCCGACAACGCACCAAGAGCCGGTCTACGAAGTTGACGGCATCGTACACTACGCCGTAGCCAACATTCCGGGGGCAGTTGCACGCACATCGACGTTTGCCCTGACCAACGCGACGATACCGTACGCACTGCTGCTTGCCGACAAGGGTTGGCGCGCGGCGTGTGCCGAGCGCAAAGACTTGCGTTTGGGCTTGAACGTGGTCGAAGGCAAGGTGGTCTACAAAGGCGTAAGCGACGCATGGGGACTCCCCTACACCGACGTTGCCGAAGTGCTGTAAACTGCATTATAGAATAAAAGCGAGAGGCTGTCCCGGGCGGGGCAGCCTCTCGACGTGTTATGGTCGGACTGACGTTATCGTTTGATGAATCGAACGGTAGTAGTTGCGGTTGCAGTTTTGACGTTAGCGAAATAGATGCCTGCAGGGAGGTCGGCAACATTGACTTCGTTAGAGCCTTCAACGCGACGCACGAGAGCACCGGCGGCGCTGACAATGTCGATACGGCGAACATCGTTAGCGGTAAAGCGAACGACGTCGGTAGTCGGGTTGGGCGTAGCGATGATGTGCTCGGTGGTGAGGCGAGTCAAGCCGCCTTGACCGAACTTGAAGTGCTCGTAGTAGAAGTCGTCGAAGAATGCCACGTAGGCAGTCGTTTCGGCAGTATGTTGCAGAGCGACGTAGACGTTCTGGCCGGCATACTTGCTAAGGTCGACGGTGTATTCGGTGAAAGCGCCTTCCTTGCTGTAAGCGAGTTCGGTTTTCGCCTTAACGGTTTCGAAGCTTTCGGGCTTGGTGTCGGTAGTGCTAACGAGCACCGAGAAGTAGTGCGGCGTGAAGTCGTTGAACTCATCGTCGGTAGCGTACGACTTACCGAAGAAGCGGAAACGCGAATCGGTGGTTGCTTGCATCAGCGGGCTGATAATCCAGTCGCTGGCAGCGCCGGTCGGGGTTGCCATAGCCGCGAGCACTTGGTCGCCGCTGCGAGGATATACGTTGCGCCAGTCAGCGCAGTCGGGAGTTACGTTGATTACGACGAAAGCGTAAGGAGCGCAGCGGTTAGGATATTTGATGACCGACGAGCCGTAGGTAGCATAACCGTCTTGGTCGATAACGGTAAATCCTTTAGGTGCGATAGAGCCAAATTCGTCGTTTTCGAAGTCGTAGAAAGCCACGTCGGCAGCGAGGACCGTAGCGTTGAGCGGAAGCGACACTTCTTGACCGTTAGTAAACGTAACGGTGAGGGCGTCGGGATAAGCGCGAGCCTCGGTAGCGCCGCCAAACGAGATGTCGAACGGCAGAGCCTTGTTGGCTTGGATTGTAGCGCCGACTTGGATGTTGGTGCTGTAGTGCGGGTCGGCAGTAGCGACCGAAGCTACAGTGAGGTCTTCGGCGCCGCCGTTGCTGAGCGAGAACCTACCGGCAGCTGTAACCGTCTGAGCGTTGTTGACTTCGCCGGCATTCCATTCCGAGGTGTTGAAGTAAGCCAAGCAGCTCGAAAGGTCGTCGATTTTCACGTTGTCGAGACAGATGCCGCGAGCGTTGTACGACTTCGAGATGGCATAACGCCAGCGGAAAGCGACGGTTTTGCCTTTATAGGGCGAGAGGTCGAAGCTTTCGCGCAACCAGTATTGACAATCTTGCGAAAGGATTGCGAGTTGATGCCATTCGTTGTCGACAAAGATGTCGAAGTAAGCGGCGTCGATGTCGTCGGGAGCGGTGGTAGTGTTTTGACCTTCGCCGAAGTCGTCGTGACGGAGGTTGACGGGCGCATTAAGACCCCAGAAGAACGATACTTGCAAGTTTTTGTCGCTCGGGATAGCAAATTCAGTCGATTCGAGCACAGCTTGCGTTCCGGCAACCGAACCGCCACCGTAAACGCTGCGAGCGCCCTCGAAGGGATTGATTTTCGTAGTGCTCCACTTGGTGTAGCCGTCGCGAACCGAGCGCCAGCCGAGGGGGAATTCGTCGGAAGTCTCAAAGCCTTCGAAGTAGGGATATTCGGTAATCGTTTGGTCAGCCATCGTGGTGAACGACCACACGGGCACATCGGCAGCGATGCCGTAGGCGTTCGACGGAACGACCTTCCAATAATAAGTAGTCGAGTAGTTGAGACGCGGGAGAGTGTAGCTTGTAGCGTTGCCTACGTCGATGCCGTCGCCCAAGTTTTCGGGAGAAGTACCGTAGTAGACAGTATATTTATCGGCAAACTGCACTTCGCCCCATTGGAGAGCCACTTCGCGGTTGTTGATGTCGGTAGCGGCATCGGCAGGCGAAACTAAAGAGGCAACGCCGGGAGCCGACGTCGAGCCGTAGAGCGACGGCAGGAGCACGTCGTCGATGTAGACTTGCGAGAATTCGACGTCGTCGTATTGCATCAGCGATTCGATGTCGCCGAGATAGTATTCAAACTTAACGTAGCAGTTGTCGCTCTTGGGATTGCCGAGGCTTAGCGTTTTGCGAATGCGAGCGTTGAAATCTTCCTCGTTTTCGTAGAGCATCGTCCAAGAAGCCTTGCCGTCGGTGCTGAGGTATACGCGGAAGTAGTTGTCGGGCTGAGGATAATCGCTCACGAGTTGCTCGTAGCTGTCGAAGAAATCGAAAATAAATTCGTGGTCTTTATCTTCGCTAAGGTCAAGACGCGGAGTGATTAGCTCGGCATATTCCTCCATAGCAGCTGTACCGATGGCGCAACGGT
>JBJEDP010000360.1:0-1861 GCA_051872175.1 Candidatus Limisoma sp. | reverse complement strand
GGAGTGATTAGCTCGGCATATTCCTCCATAGCAGCTGTACCGATGGCGCAACGGTACAGCTGCTATGGAGGAATATGCCGAGCTAATCACTCCATAGCAGCTGTACCGATGGCGCAACGGTTGCCGCTATAGCTTGAGTCGAGCGAGCGCCAGCAAGTGCCGTTGAGAGTCCAACCTGCGGGCGGGAAGGTAGCACCTTCAAAGCCTTCGTAGGTATATCCGTAAGGGATAGCAACTTTTTCGCCCTTGAGTGAGATTTCGAGATTGTTTGCGCCGTTGGTTTCGAGCACCATCGTAGCCTCGGTTTTGCCGGCGAGCGACGGTGTGTAGTGTACGGCGAATTGATATTCATCGTTTTTGGGCAAGTTAACCGTGCCGGGCACGATGCTCGTCGAGAAGTCGGTTCCGTCGAGACCGCTGATACCGGTAATTTCGAGATTTCCGACGCCGACGTTCTTGAAGCGAAGCACTTCGGAATGGCTCGAAGTGCCGATGTATGTAGCGCCGAAGGTATACGACGAGGTAGCCGATTCGATGATGGCACCGGTCGGCTTGACGTACGATTCGAGCGTGATGTCGTCGACTTCTACAGTATTGCCGGAATATCCGTCGCTGAACTTAAGCCAAACAAAAGCCACGCGGATTGACTTGCCGGCGAAAGCCGAGACGTCGACCGTCGATTGATAGGTACTCCAGTTCGTCCAGGGCCATTTTACGCCGCTGGCTTCAACATCCGCTTGGTCTGTGAAAGAGAAAACGCGAGTCCACGATTCTTCGCCGACAACCTGTACGCGCACTTGGAAGTCGTACTGTTTGTTAGTGATTGCAAAAGCCGCAGAGGCGCCGCCCCAGAGGAATTGCAACTTGTAGTCGCCCTCACCGAGAGTAACGTCGGGGCTGACGAGCCATTGTTCGGTGGCAGGTAGGTCGTGGAAACCGCCGGCAGTTGCCGATGCTTCGCCGGAAATCGCCGATGTCTTACTTGTCAACTTCCACCAATCTTGTTCGGCACGGTCGTCGCCGACAACCGTCCAGCCGCTTTCGGAGATATCGGCCAAACCTTCGAAATCTTGAGAAAGCAGCACGTCTGCTTTCGCCGAAACGAAAGCAAAAGCCGAGATTAATAAGAAAACTGTAGATTTTTTCATTGTTTTTATAAAAAATTATTTACTTTGCATTAATTTCACTATTTCAAAAGCCTCAGATTTTTGTAGAATTACAAATCCTTATTCGAACGTAACATCGAGCATTAAATCGTAAAACATCAGTCGAGTATTCAAATTTGCGTCGACATCAATATGTCGATACTCCTTTTCCTGATTCTCCGTACTGAACACTGTTTGAAAACCATTGCTTTCATAAAAAGCCAAAGTCGCAGGATTATTATATGCATCGACTAAGACATAACGGCAACCGGTTTTGTTGTACGGCTCAAGAAACCAATATTTAATATGCCTAAGCACATCACTTCCAATATGTTGAGAACGGAAATCTTTAGAAACACCCAGACGAGCCACGAGAACAGCCGGATAATCCTTCAATGCTTTTGCGTGTGGAATGTTAGACTCAACCTTTTTCCTCCGAGCATTTGGCAAGTCGCTCACCCTTATACCGGCATTTGCAAGAGTGAAAGCACAGACTACTGTATGAGGTTCTTTATCCAGTTTGTAATAATACGTCTTTCCCAGCAACTGCTTTGCATACGCAAAACAATCGTTGGTAAAGAAGTCATCAAGGTCTTTATCACCACAAGTGAAGCCCTCAATATCTTTCGGTGTATTCAACCTGTACAAGGAGCATGTAGTATTAAGAAAACTCATCTGAATTACAAATGTGATTTAGCCAACATTCTACGTACTTC
>JBJEDP010000359.1:0-2464 GCA_051872175.1 Candidatus Limisoma sp. | reverse complement strand
CGTCAGCGAAGCATTTACCATCGACGAAATCATCAACAATCCCGTAACCGAGCAACTCCGACAATATCAGAAATCGGTCTATGCACCCACGGCAGGCGACGTCTTTTTGAACATCATCCCCGGCTGGACAATTGTCGACGACTACAACAAAACCGTAACAAAACGGCAAGTCAACGTCAACACGTTCAGCACACCGACGTTCATCTTGGCGCCTGCGGCGTCACAACAGACTATCACCTACCCCGTCGACGCTTCAGCCATAGCACCTACGGTTGCTCGACTGCTCAGAATTCGTTCGCCAAATGCCGCCAAAGCATTGCCCATAGAACTTAAATAGTCTAATCTAAAACGAATTCTTTCACAATCGAATAATAAAACAAACAATATGGAATTTACCAACTTTCTAAAGAAATTATTTGGCAACAAGTCGGACCGCGACCTGCGCGAAATCCGACCCATCGTTGACCAAATCAACAAAATCTACCCCGAATTGGCTCCGCTGTCGAACGACGAACTCCGCGCTCGCGTTGATGCAATTAAAGCCGACATCGCTGCAAGCAAAGCCGACAAAGAAACCAAAATCGCTGAAATCAAGGAGCAAATCGAGACTCTCGACTACGACAAACGCGAACCGCTCTGGGACGAAATCGACAAAATCAAAAAAGACATCCTCGACGTTCTCGAGCAACAACTCGACAAACACCTTCCCGAAGTGTTCGCCATCGTACGCGAAACGGCTCGCCGCTTCAAAGAGAATCCCACACTCGAAGTGACCGCTACACAATTCGACCGCGAGCTCGCCGCTAAGGGCAAAGACTTCATCACCATCGACGGCGACAAAGCAATCTGGCAAAACCACTGGATGGCAGGCGGTAACGAGATTACTTGGGACATGGTTCACTACGACGTCCAACTCATCGGCGGTATCGCCCTCCACAAAGGCAAAATCTCGGAAATGGCTACCGGCGAAGGTAAGACCCTCGTGGCTACCCTCCCGGTGTTCCTGAACGCACTTACCGGAAACGGTGTACATATGGTGACCGTCAACGACTACCTGTCGAAGCGCGACTCCGAATGGATGGGTCCGCTATACCAATTCCACGGGCTCTCGGTCGACTGCATCGACAAGCATCAACCTAACTCCATTGAACGCCGCAACGCATACAATGCCGACATCACATTCGGTACGAACAACGAATTCGGCTTCGACTACCTGCGCGACAACATGGCGATGCTCCCCGAAGAACTCGTTCAACGCTCGCACAACTACGCCATCGTCGACGAGGTCGACTCCGTGCTCATCGACGACGCTCGTACGCCGCTCATCATCTCAGGTCCCGTGCCGAAAGGCGAAGACCAAATGTTTATGGACTTCAAGCCGAACGTCGAAAAGGTGTTCAACGCTCAGAAAGCACTCGTAACCTCTATCCTCGTCGAAGCTAAACAAAAACTCGCTTCCGACGACAAAGAAGTGCACAAAGAAGGCGAACTCTTGCTCTTCCGCGCGTTCAAAGGTCTTCCCAAATATCAACCGCTCATCAAGTTCTTGAGCAACGAGGGCAACAAGTCGCTGCTGCTTGCCACCGAGGCATTCTACATGCAAGACAACAACCGTCAAATGCCCACAGTCACCGACCCGCTCTACTTCGTCATCGACGAGAAGAACCGCACTATCGAGTTGACCGACAAAGGTATCGACGTGCTCACAGGCTCGAGCGACGACCCGCAATTCTTCGTCCTCCCCAACATCGCAGAGCAACTCTCTAACCTCGAAAACGAGAAACTCTCCGCCGAAGAAAAGCAAGAGAAGAAAGAAGCGCTGCTCCAAAACTACTCAGTCAAGGCAGAACGCGTCCACACCGTCAACCAACTTCTCAAAGCATATACCCTCTTCGACCGCGACGTCGAATACGTTATCGACGACAACAAAATTAAGATTGTCGACGAGCAAACAGGCCGTATCATGGAAGGTCGCCGCTATAGCGACGGTCTCCACCAAGCCATCGAGGCTAAGGAAGGCGTGAAAGTCGAGGCTGCCACTCAGACATTCGCAACCATCACCCTGCAAAACTACTTCCGCATGTACCACAAACTATCGGGTATGACCGGTACGGCAGAAACCGAAGCAGGCGAATTTTGGGACATCTACAAACTCGACGTTGTCACAATCCCGACCAACAAGCCGGTGGCACGTATCGACCGCGACGACCGTGTCTACAAAACAAAACGTGCTAAATACAACGCCGTTATCGAAGAAATCCAAGAAATGGTGCAACAAGGTCGACCGGTGCTGGTCGGAACCACCTCGGTTGAAATTTCCGAACTTCTCAGCCGTATGCTTACGATTCGTCACATCCAGCACAACGTGCTCAACGCAAAATTGCACCAACGCGAAGCCGAAATCGTTGCACAAGCCGGACAACGCGCCGTGGTGACCATCGCAACCAACATGGCAGGTCGTGGT
>JBJEDP010000358.1:0-12328 GCA_051872175.1 Candidatus Limisoma sp. | reverse complement strand
GCGCAAGCCCGTGGAGAGGGATTGACTTCTTTCTTAGGCTCAACGAACAGCAGGGACATGCCTTGGTATGTGCCGTCATAGAAACTGTATGAGAGTTTCTCTCCGACAGTGATACCTTTCAAGCTTTCCTTGGTACGAGGTTCTACCTCAATGCGTCTGCCTAATATCCTTATTTCTTTTTTTAATTCCATTCTGCTACATTTTAATGATGTATTAAAACGATGCAAAAATAACAATAAAAATTGAAAATTCGGTTTGTTTTGGCGATAAAGTGCAGATTAGATATGCAAATAGTCCGGCAACAAAAAGCGTGTGGTCGGTTGGGGCCACACGCTTTTTTGTTTAAATATTTAACACCTATTTTACTTCTTCGTAGTCGGCGTCTTGAACGTTGTTGCTATCGTTGTTGCCGTTATTGCCGGGTTGAGCACCGCCTTGGTTGGTGAAGCCTTGACCGGGTTGTCCGCCGTCTTGTTGTGCGTTGTAGATGTCTTGAGCGGCTGCTTGCATAGCTGCTTGAAGTTTCTCGATAGCGGGGTCGATAGCGTCGACGTTTTGTGCCTTATGAGCTTCTTTAAGTTCGTTGAGGGCAGCGTCGATGGGAGCACGCTTGTCGGCTGCAAACTTGTCGCCGAGTTCTTTCAATTGTTTCTCGGTTTGGAAGATTACGGCGTCGGCTTTGTTGATTTTGTCGATGCGCTCTTTTTCGGCTGCATCGGCTGCTGCATTTGCTGCCGCTTCGTCTTTCATACGCTTGATTTCGGCGTCGGTCAAGCCGCTCGATGCTTCGATGCGGATGCTTTGCTCTTTGCCGGTTGCTTTATCTTTAGCCGACACGTTGAGGATACCGTTTGCGTCGATTTCGAAAGTTACTTCGATTTGCGGGATGCCGCGCGGTGCGGGATCGATGCCGTCGAGGTGGAAGCGACCGAGCGATTTGTCGTCGCGAGCCATCGGGCGTTCGCCTTGGAGCACGTTGATTTCTACCGACGGCTGGTTGTCTTGTGCCGTTGAGAATGTCTCGCTCTTGCGCGTCGGGATTGTGGTGTTGGCTTCGATGAGTTTGGTCATCACGCCGCCGAGGGTTTCGATGCCGACTGAAAGGGGCACAACGTCGAGGAGCACAACGTCTTTAACGTCGCCGCTGAGCACGCCGCCTTGGATTGCTGCACCTACGGCTACCACTTCGTCGGGGTTAACGCCTTTCGACGGTGCTTTGCCGAAGAATTTCTCAACAATTTGTTGTACGGCGGGGATACGAGTCGAACCGCCGACGAGGATTACTTCGTCGATATCGGATGCCGACATGCCTGCGTCGCTGAGTGCTTGACGGCACGGTGCGATGGTTGCTTGGATGAGGTCGTCGCAAAGTTGCTCGAATTTTGCACGGGTAAGGGTTTTTACCAAGTGTTTAGGCACACCGTTGACCGGCATAATGTACGGCAAGTTGATTTCCGACGATGTCGAGCTCGAAAGTTCGATTTTAGCCTTTTCGGCAGCCTCTTTAAGACGTTGGAGAGCCATCGGGTCTTGACGCAAGTCGACGCCTTCTTCTTTCATAAACTCATCGGCAAGCCAGTCGATAATCTTGTGGTCGAAGTCGTCGCCGCCGAGGTGCGTATCGCCGTTGGTCGATTTCACTTCGAAAACGCCGTCGCCAAGTTCGAGGATTGAGATATCGAAAGTACCGCCACCGAGGTCGAACACTGCGATTTTCTTATCGCTGTCACTCTTGTCGAGTCCGTAAGCCAGAGCAGCTGCGGTAGGCTCGTTGACGATACGACGTACGGTGAGACCTGCAATTTCGCCGGCTTCTTTGGTTGCCTGACGTTGTGAGTCGTTGAAGTATGCCGGCACGGTGATTACGGCTTCGGTTACGGTTTGTCCGAGATAGTCTTCGGCGGTCTTTTTCATCTTTTGAAGAATCATTGCCGAGATTTCTTGCGGAGTGTACTCGCGGCCGTCGATGTCGACACGCGGAGTGTTGTTGTCGCCGCGAACCACTTTATAAGGAACGCGCGCTATTTCTTTGTCGACGCGGTCGTAGGTTTCGCCCATAAAACGCTTGATGGAGAACACCGTACGTGTCGGGTTGGTGATAGCCTGACGTTTTGCCGGGTCACCGATTTTACGCTCGCCGCCGTCGACGAATGCTACGATTGAAGGCGTTGTGTTACGACCTTCGCTGTTAGGAATTACAACCGGGTCTTTACCCTCGAGAACTGCTACACAGGAGTTCGTTGTACCTAAATCTATACCAATAATTTTGCCCATAATATTTAGTTTTTTTGTTATTCAAATCAAGGTCCGCTGTCTGCGGACACTCGTTGAATAGCAAATCGCGTGCCAAAAAATCGAAATTGCACGATTTGTGACAATTGGTATGCCACTCGTCTGCCGAAATGTCATACATAGAAAATTTTGAGCTTTCGTGGTTTTGAGAAAATCAGTGTTTTATTTGTTTGGATGTAATTTATTAATTACCTTTGCGGTATGAAAGTTAGGGAGGTAGTGGTCTACAAAAGCTATTTCGAGGATTTCTTCAAGGAGCAACCTCGAAAGGTACAAGACAAGATTATCAAGGTGCTTGATATTCTTGAACAGGTTGAGCGTGTGCCTTCAACTTATTTAAAATATATTGAGGGTACAAACGGTTTGTTTGAAATTCGCGTTCAACTTGGTAGTAATATCTTTCGAATATTCTGTTGCTTTGACGGAAACCAATTAGTGGTTTTATTTAGTGGATTTCAAAAGAAAACGCAGAAAACACCTCCCGGAGAGATTGCACGAGCTGAAAGAATAATGACTGAATACTATAACGAAAAAACAAGGAGCAATGAAAAATATAAAGACACTCGACCAACTGAAAAGTAAATACTACGGAGAAATTGGCACTCCGGAGCGTAATCGTTTGGAAAACGAACTCGAGGCGCTTCGTATCGGTTATAAAATCAGGACTGCGCGCGAAAGCCTGAATCTCACTCAAGAGCAATTGGCTGAACGTGTCGATAAGAAACGGCCGTTTATTTCCAAGATAGAAAATGATGGTGAGAACATCACTCTTCGCACGCTCTACGACATCGTAGAACGCGGATTGGGTGGGCGTCTAAAAATCAGTTTTGAGCTTTGAAACAGGTCCTTTGTTACAACCAAAGGTCTAAATATGTCGTGATTTCGACCAATTTCCGGAACGTTTTATTTTGTGCTTTCATAGATTTGCCGTAATTTTGCAACGATATGATAAGCGCGTCAATACATAAGGCAGTCGAAGTGCGACAGTATTCGCCGCAAGTTGTATTGTCGACTTGAGAATTCGCCGGTCGCTACCGTTGGTGCGCGATTGGCTTTTTTGTTTTTTAGAGGAAACTATTGATAACGATATGAAGAACGACAGTCTTGTTTCGATTTCCGACTTTACGAAGGAGGAGATGCTTGAGTTGCTCGACGACATGCGTTACTTTGAGGCGAACCCCAACAGGAATTTGCTGCAAGGTAAGGTTGCCGCTACGCTCTTTTTCGAGCCGTCGACGCGTACGCGTTTGAGCTTCGAGACGGCAGTGAACCGCCTCGGCGGTAAAGTTATCGGCTTCTCCGACGCGGCTACCACGAGCTCGTCGAAGGGCGAAACTCTGAAAGATACGATAATGATGGTCAACAACTACGTCGACCTCATCATTATGCGCCATCATCTTGAGGGTGCGGCGCGCTACGCTTCGGAGGTGTCGCGTGTGCCCATTATCAATGCCGGCGACGGCGCTAACCAGCATCCGAGTCAGACGATGCTCGACCTCTATTCGATTT
Source organism: Candidatus Limisoma sp. (assembly GCA_051872175.1). Taxonomy (GTDB): domain Bacteria; phylum Bacteroidota; class Bacteroidia; order Bacteroidales; family Muribaculaceae; genus Limisoma. The sequence goes on along the minus strand of JBJEDP010000358.1, from coordinate 8,527 downwards.
ACAAAACTCAGGGTCGGCTCGACAATCTGACAATCACTATGGTCGGCGACCTCAAGTATGGACGCACCGTGCATTCGCTCATTATGGCGATGCACTATTTCAACCCGACGTTCAATTTCGTGGCTGCCGACGAGCTACAGATGCCCGAGCAGTATAAGGAGTTCTGTCGCGAGCATGGCATTCGATATAACGAGACCGCCGACTTCTCAGCCGACGTAATCAATCGCAGCGACATTATCTATATGACTCGCGTGCAGCGTGAGCGCTTCACCGACCTTATGGAGTATGAAAAGGTGAAAAACCTCTATAACCTCCACAATTCGATGCTCGACGGCAGTAAGGACAATCTGCGCATACTTCATCCGCTTCCGCGTGTCAACGAGATTTCGACCGACGTCGACGACAATCCAAAGGCTTACTATTTCCAACAAGCGCAAAACGGACTCTATGCCCGTCAGGCTATTATCTGTAAAGTGCTTGGCATAAAACTTAATAAGGAGGAATGATATGGAAAACGATAAGAAAGAATTGGCAGTAGCGGCGCTGCGCAACGGCACGGTAATCGACCATATCCCGACGCAGTCGCTCTTCAAGGTGGTTCGCCTTCTCGACATCGAAAACCTTACGAGCAGCGTGACTATCGGCTACAACCTCGACAGCAAACTGATTGGCAAGAAGGGCATTCTGAAGGTTGCCGACGTGTTTTTCCCCATCGAAACGCTCAATCGGTTGGCTATCATTGTTCCCAACGTGAATATCAACGAAATCCGCGACTACAAAGTGGCTCGCAAATTCAAAGTGACTTTGCCCGACGAAGTTGTGGGAATTGTTAAATGTAATAATCCCAAGTGTATCACCAACAATGAGCCGATGAAGACGCGTTTCCACGTCGTCGACTCGCAAAACGGCACGCTCTGCTGCCACTACTGCGAACGACTTGTTACAAAAGATGAGATTATATTGAAATGAAAGAAGTTTGGAAACCCGGTACGATGATTTATCCTCTGCCGGCCGCGCTGATAGGCTGCGGCTCGTCGGCCGACGACTATAATTTGTTGACCGTTTCCTGGCTGGGCACGATTTGCACGAATCCGGCGATGTGCTACATCTCGGTACGTCCCGAGCGTCATAGCTACGACATCATTCGCCGCAACATGGAGTTTACCATCAACCTGACCACCGAAGCACTCGCCGAGGCTACCGATTGGTGCGGCGTGCGTTCGGGAAAGGACTATAACAAGTTTGCCGAAATGGGGCTTACGCCGGTCAAAGGCTCGATGGTGTCGGCGCCGATTGTTGCCGAATCGCCGCTGAGCATCGAATGTCGCGTCAAGGAAATCGTCAAGTTGGGTACGCACGACATGTTTATCGCCGACGTGCTTTGCACCGACGCCGAGCAGTCGCTCATCGACCCCGAAACAGGCGCTTTCGACCTCGGCGCTGCCGGACTGATTGCATACAGCCACGGTACATATTATAAATTAGGTGAACCAATTGGTAAATTCGGTTGGTCGGTTAAGAAAAAGAAATAAACTATAGATATTATGGAAAGAGACAACGCAATTTTTGACATCATCGAGCGCGAACATCAGCGCCAAAAGAAAGGAATTGAACTGATTGCTTCCGAAAACTTCGTCAGCGACCAAGTTATGGAAGCTATGGGGTCGTGCTTGACCAACAAGTACGCTGAAGGCTATCCCGGACACCGCTACTACGGCGGCTGCCAGGTTGTCGACGAGGCTGAAATGCTCGCCATCGAGCGCATCAAACGACTCTTCGGCGCCGAGTATGCCAACGTGCAACCGCACTCGGGTGCGCAAGCCAATATGGCTGTGTTTATGACATGCCTCAAGCCGGGCGACAAGTTCCTCGGACTCAACCTCTCCCACGGCGGTCACCTCTCGCACGGTTCTCCCGTCAACTTCTCCGGCTTGATGTTCCATGCTCTCGAGTATGGCGTTAAGCCCGACACCGGCTTGGTCGACTACGACCAAATGGAGGAAGTGGCTCTTCGCGAGCGTCCGCGCCTGATTATCGGCGGCGCAAGTGCTTACAGCCGCGAATGGGACTACGCTCGCATGCGTGCCATTGCCGACGAAGTAGGCGCTCTGCTGATGATTGATATGGCTCACCCCGCAGGCCTTATCGCTGCCGGTTTGCTCGACAATCCGTTGAAGTATGCGCATATCGTCACTTCGACAACCCACAAAACGCTCCGCGGTCCGCGTGGCGGTCTCATCCTTCTCGGCAAAGACTTCGAAAATCCGTGGGGCAAAACCACTCCGAAGGGCGCTGTCAAGATGATGTCGCAACTCATCGACTCTGCCGTGTTCCCCGGCGTGCAAGGCGGCCCGCTCGAACACGTTATCGCCGCTAAGGCTGTGGCATTCGGCGAAGCGCTTACGCAATCTTACAAGGATTACGCTCTGCAAGTGAAGAAAAACGCTGCCGCTATGGCTGATGCTCTTATCGCTAAGGGCTATAAGATTGTCAGCGGCGGTACCGACAACCACTGCGTGCTCGTCGACCTCCGCACTCGCTTCCCCGAACTTACCGGCAAGGTGGCAGAACGCGTGCTCGTTGAGGCTGACATCACGGCAAACAAAAACATGGTGCCGTTCGACAGCCGCTCGCCGTTCCAGACTTCCGGTATCCGCCTCGGTACGCCGGCTATCACTACCCGCGGCGCTAAAGAGGAATTGATGGGCGAAATCGTCGAAATGATTGATACTGTTCTCAGCAATCCCGAAAGCGAAGCAACCATCAAAGCCGTTCGCGATAAGGTCAACGCTACGATGGCAGATTATCCGATGTTCGCTTACTAATCGGCGAATTCCGTCATTCTACACTGCACCTCGACGCTCGTTGGGGTGCAGTTTTTTTGTTGATTTTTCCGATTTATGGCGTTAGAAATCGCAAAAAGCTCCGATTTATGGCGTTGGAAAATGCGAAAAGTTCCGATTTATGGCGTTAGAAAGTGCAAAAAATGCCGATTTATGGCGTTGGAAAGAAATTTTTTACTAATTTAGCGCTGTCAAAAATTTTATAGATATGGTAGATAAAAGGCTGATTGAACAGGTATTGACAGAGCAGCGTCAGGAGTTAGAAGCGCTGGCCGACGAGGATTTCTGTAGTCGTCAAGAGGAAAATGAAATCAATTTGGACAGTCGTCTTGCTCAAGTTGTCATTGGAGTCCGCCGAAGCGGCAAGTCTACGTTGTGTTATAATGCGCTAAAATCGAAGAATGTGAATTTCGCTTACGTCAACTTCGACGATGAGCGCTTCGAGGATTTGCAAACGAGTGACTTGAATACTGTGTTAGAGGTCCTCTATAAAATTTATGGCGATTTCAAATACTTGTTTCTTGATGAAATCCAAAACGTAGAAGGTTGGCATTTGTTTGTCAATCGGCTCTTGCGACAACGTATGCATATTGTGGTTACAGGTTCGAATGCAAAATTGCTGAGTGGCGAGCTGGCAACTCACCTAACGGGTCGCAACGACCAAATTGAGTTGTTTCCGTTTTCGTTCGCCGACTGGTGCTATTGCAAAGGCGTCGACACTAAGCTACTCACTACCAAGGCAGAGGCTGCACGACGTGCCGCTTTCGACGAGTATCTCCGTCGAGGTGGGTTCCCGGAATTGTTGTGGGAGAAACACTCGAGTCGTTATGTCGGAAAACTTGTAAATGCCATATTGAAGCGCGACATAGAGCAACGGCATAAGATTAAATATACCGAGGCTTTTGAGCAGTTGACCAACCACCTGATGAATGTTGCCCCTGTTACGGTTGTCGCGAATAGTTTGGCACGTTTGGTCGACTTGAAGTCAAATCATACGGTCGACAATTATATCGGTTTCTTGAAAGAGGCTTATCTAATGTTGGGGCTGAAGAAATTTTCTACCAAAAGCAGCCAAAGAGTGAGAGCCGAGAAGGTCTATCCTATCGATGTGGCGTTGATGGACGGTCGGCAGGATGCCTTTACTGCAGAAAATTTTGGTTGGCGATTGGAAACAATTGTCTTTGTCGAATTGCTTCGCCGCAATCGACCGATAGACCGCGATATTTACTATTTCGCAAATGCGAGCGGCTATGAGGCTGATTTCGTTGTGTGCCGCGGCAACCGCGTCGAGGAAATCTATCAAGTTTCATACGACATCAGTAACGAGAAAACCCGTCAAAGGGAGTTGCGAGGCTTGTTGGCTGCTTCCGCAGAAACGCATTGCGACAATTTGTATCTCATTACCGATTTTCAGCGCGAAGACGTTTCTTTAAAAGATAAGCTGATACATATCGTCCCGGCTTACGAGTGGCTCTTGGATAAGTAGGTCGCCGGTGGGGTGGGCGGCTCTATTAGTGTGTATAGGTGTAAAACTTTGTTATACTTGGTTAATTTGGCTGTGTGCTTTGATACAACCAATGAAATATATTTTTAAATTTGGGCATTAAATAGTTTACGTATGTAACCTAATTGAAAGAACCTAATTATAAATCTAACAATCAAAATTCGTATGAAGAAATTAGTTATTTCTGTAATGCTTATTTGCGGTAGCGCCACTGCTTTCGGACAGTTGCTCGACGTGGCTTCTGTTGAGAAGGTGACGCTTCCTGTAGGCGTTGTTGTTGACAAGGCAACAATCAGTCCGCAAGGCGACTACTTGCTTGTGTCGGATAACCTTAAATCGGGTCTGCAGACTTACGACTTGACAACGGGCGAACTCCGCACAGTGACTACAGCCAACGGCTCGGGCTACGACCCGCGAATCAGTGCCGACGGTAAGACAATTGTCTATCGCGAAGCACAAGTAGGTAACGACCGTTTACGTCGCATCAGCCTTAAATCGGTCAACTTGGCAACCGGCGAAACACAAACCATCGTGTCGCCGACACGCAATCTGCAAGGCTTGGCAGTCGATGCTGCCGGCATTGTGGCAATCGATGGTGGCAAGATGCGCCGCAGTTCCGGTGCTTCGAAAGCCACTCCGGTAGCGTCTATCGACAAAGGCCAGTTGATGATTACCGTCGACGGCAATACTAAAATGTTGTCGCCCAACGGCACAACCGGTCAAAGCTATTTGTGGCCTTCGGTTTCGCCCGACGGCACTCGCGTGCTCTACTATTTGGCAACCGTAGGTGCTTACACTTGCAAGATTGACGGTAGCGACGTGAAGTTTGTTGGCAAATATCGCGCTGCTCGTTGGTATGACAACAACACTGTTGTCGGTATGAAAGACTACTACAACGACAGCGATTGCGTGACATCGTCGAAAATCTATGCCGTATCGCTTGACGGTAGCGAGAACCAAGTGCTCACGGCAGACGACGTGCTTGCAATGTATCCTTCTGTGAATGCCGACGGCAGCAAGATTGTTTTCTCTACTCCGACCGGCGAAGCATATATTATTAATGTAAATGTGAAGTAGGTTATGAAACGTCTGTTTACAACAATAGCACTCGTTGCCATGATGGCAGCGTCGGCAATGGCAGGCAAGTCAGCCGAAGAAGTGCGCATATATCTCAATCCGGGTCACGGTAGCTGGGGTCCTAACAACCGCCCGTGCAACACCATCGGTCGTCCCGCTTACACAAGCGCCGACCCCGACACTACAGGTTTCTATGAGTCGAACACCAACCTCCGCAAGGTGCTGTCGACACTCGACTGCTTGGTCGATGCCGGTGTGCCTTTCGACCGTACGTTGAACCAAACTAACGAAAATCCGGCGCGCGTCGGCGCTGCGCTCGACTTGAGTCAGCACATCGTGATGTCGCACGTCAAGGTCGGTCCATATCCCTATACCGGTACCGCTGACGATTCTAACAACGCCTACAACCGTCCGCTGTCGGAAATCGCCGAAGAAGTTGAGGCTAACAATTTCGACATCTTCATCTCCGTACACTCCAACGCTGCGAGCGAAGGTGCCACGACCAACTATCCGCTGTATCTCTATCGCGGTACCGACGCTGAAGCATCGGCAGCCGGTAGCAAGGAGATTGCCACTCATATTTGGCCGTATTCCTACAGCAACGCTCACATGAACTGGACTCACTATTCGACGAGTACCAACATCCGCGGCGACATCTCGTTCTACGGGTCAAGTTCGGATTTAAACAACAACGGAACAACCTATACCGGCTATCTCGGCGTGTTGAAACACGGCGTGCCCGGTTTCCTCGTTGAAGGCTATTTCCACACCTATCAGCCGGCACGTCAACGCGCAATGAACTTCGACGTTGACCGCCACGAGGGCCGTCTGTACGCTCGCGGTCTTGTCGACTACATGGGCTGGACAGCGCAATCGACCGGTGAAATCTACGGTATCGTTCGCGATCTTCACGAGAAGTTTACCGACCCTCTTTATTCGCCGATTGCTCGTACTAACGACGTCTACAAGCCTCTTAACGGCGTGGTTGTCGACCTCTACAAAGGCGACACTAAGGTGGCTTCTTACACTACCGACAACGAATACAACGGTGCGTTCTTGTTCACAGGACTCGAACCGGGTACTTACTCGCTGCAATACTCTGCCGAGGGCTATAAACCCGCAACCGAAGAATATACCGCTACGTTCGAAGTGAAAGCCAACGAAACCGTTTATCCGGCTGCTTTCCTCGAATCGGAATCGTACGTTCCCGACGAAATCGTTTACGTCAACTATCCTGACGAAATCGAAGGCAATCCGCTCTTCGGACTCGCTTCTGAGTACAACCTTTCCGCTTCCGAGTCGGCAAACGCATTGAGCGAACAGTTGGCAGGCAAGACCATTCGCCGTCAAATCGTGCGCAACGGTGTGCTCTACGTTCTCGCTCTCGACGAGGCAAAAGAGCCTTACATCTACACGCTCGACATTGCAACAGGCACAACCGGCACTATCAGCACCGAAGGCACAACGCTCGGCGAAAACCGCTCGTTGAAACTTGCCGACATCACATTTACCGCCGACAACGTCCTCGTTGGTTGCTCGTATGGCAAAAACCAATACTCGGACGGCGTTGCCGATGGTGACGGTGAAGTACGCGGTTATGTTAACGTCTACAAGTGGGAAAATTCTGCCGAAGGCGTTCCGACAGGCTCTCCGGCTCTCTGGTTCTCAAATCTACACTCCGGCAACTACAACCGCGCTTATGCCGGCAACACTATCGCATACAGCGGCGACAGCCAAAACGGTTCGTTGATAATGACATTCGAAACCACAGGAACGACTCAGTCGTTGCGCTTTAGCGAGTTTGCTATCGCCGACGGCTCATGCGCAGGCGTTTCTTATATGAATAAGGACATATCGGAAAATTCCAATTGGACTGTACCCAAACTCGGCGCCGACTATTCTCTTATCGTTTCGCCGCGCGACGAAGAGCAATACATCATCGACGGTTCGAACACCAACCCGACAGAATGGCACATCGTCGCTCAGGCAGTTGATGCTCCCCTCCTTGGCAGCATCTCCGACGAACTCCTCAACGCTGCCACCAACGGCGCTTCTTGCTTCAAGTATGCCGGTCGCAGCCTTATGGTTGCGCCGATTGTTGCCGATGGTAAGGCTTCGGGTGTCAAACTCTTCGACATCACCGACGGTCTCGATGCCGCTAAGGTTATCGCTACCAATAGCACTATCGACCCGATTGACGCTGTTGTGGTTTCGGCTGCAGGTCGTGCCGTCTACACTAAGAATAACGAAGACGCTATCACCGCTGCCAATATTGAACTTTATCTCGTCAACGACGGTCAAGTTACGACATTTACTACCGCAGGCGTTGAGCAACCCGTATTCAAAGGCGAATATGCTTACGGTCTTCAGACTCAAGAGAACGGCGCTACTACAACTCTGTCGTTCAACCTTTCTGGCGACGCAACCGACGTAAAAGTTGTGATTACCAACTCTGAAAATGTTGAGAAAGTTATCAACCTCGGCGCACTCGAAGAAGGTGCTAATTCTACCGATGTCGACAATGCAGAACTCGGCAACGGTATGTTCGATTGGAAGGTCGTTGTCGATGCACAAACCATCCCGGGCATCAGCAAGATTGCTTCCGTTCCGTTTGCACGCACTCGCGGCGTGGCTGTCGATAAGAGCGGCACAAGCCCGTATCAAGGCAGCATCTACGTAGGTGTGGTTACAGGCGATGAAAATCACGCTTGCGGCGTATACCGTTTGGACAAAGACTTCAACATCACAACCGAGACTATCGGCGCCGACGAATTCGTTGCATCCCATACGGCATCGCCGTTCCGTCTCGACGTGCTCCCCGACGGTACAGTGCTTGCTTGCGACTGGAGTGACGCTCACTCAGGTATCCACGCAATCAATCCTAACGATTTGTCGGTATCGCAATTCTTTGCCGGCGAACGCCAAAGCGATGGCTCATTCGTCTACAACGGTGCAACTATCGGCGGTAGCACTACTTGTGCAACCGTAGTAGGTAAGGGTGCCAACACTCAACTCTACGTGTTCAACGAAGATATCAACAACGTGATTTCGCGTTACGACATCGGCACTGCTAACAAGATTGATTTCGCTCCGAATGCAACCT
>JBJEDP010000357.1:0-12482 GCA_051872175.1 Candidatus Limisoma sp. | reverse complement strand
TCGGACTGTTCGTTGGTCACGGCACATGGCACTCGCTCACGCACGAGCAGAAAATCTGCGACATCGGCTCCGAACAAGAGACCTACTACGAGCACCCGCCGGTGTTCTACTTCTCGTCGTGCGACGTGGGCCGCTACGACAACGGCGGCGCTAATATGGCTACAAATATGTTGCTCAACCAACACGGTGGCATCATTGCAGCCATCGCATCGTCGCGCGTCGCTATGATTGCCATCAACGGTATGGACACAAACAGTTTTGCAAAGAGCCTCGCCAAAGGTCCCGAATACTATGGCGGACGAATGACCATCGGCGCCGTGATGCGCGATGCTAAAAACAACTCCGGCGACTATTCCGACAACCGTCTGCGCTACCACCTGCTCGGCGACCCCGCAATGCCTATCATTCTCCCCGAGAACCGTATGGAGATAACAAAAATCAACCAATCGCAGCTCGACAACTTCGACAATATTTATATAGCCGCTGAAGAACGCTTTACCATCGACGGCTGCGTACGCACCATCGACGGACTCATCGACACCGACTTCAACGGCACCGCAACGCTGAAACTCTACGATGCCGACAAATACATCATGCAGTCGTACGAATCAATCGTCGGCGAATCGGGCAACACCACTCGTCTGCCCATCGACGTCTACGACCGCGGTCCGAAACTCGTCGAAATCTCGGCAAAAGTCGTCGACGGCACGTTCTCGACAACGATGGCGGTTCCGGCATTCGTCACAGCCGGCAATCTCGAACATTTGCCGATTACGATGACCGCCGTTTCCGACCAAGGCACGGTCGTATCGGGCGTTACTCGCAAACTCACCATCGACCGCGACGCTTGCGTGGAATTCGAAGACAACGTACCGCCGACAATCAACGAACTCTATATCGACGACAAAAATACATTCGTCGACGGCGGGCTAGTGCCTTCGTCGTTCGTCCTCCACACCGAAGTGAGCGACAACCGATGCCTGAACGTTGCCGACGAAGCCTTTGTGACGTCACTGTCGGTGCAATTCGACGGCGGCAAAATATCCGCTCAAATCGAAAACTTCACTCCCACAAGCGAAGCCTCCGGAACCGCCGACCTGCGTGTCTACAACATGGCTGCCGGATTCCACACGGCTGAACTAACCGCCACCGACATGTCGGGCAACGTGGCTCGCCGAATGATTTCGTTCTACGTTTACGACACCGACAAATACATTCTCGACGTCGACCGTACGGCTGCCGCCCCCGACGGCGCTATCACCTTCGACGTAACCGGTCTCGGCGGCTACACATCTGCACGGCTCTTCATCGTCGACAAGTCAGGAAACGTGCTGCTGCAACGCAACGTCAGCACATTCCCCTACGTTTGGGACCTCACGCTCGACGATGGCAGCAAAATCCCTGCCGGCGACTATTCAGCCTACGCTGTTATCGACTCAGACGGCACAAAATACAAAAAAATAGTAGTGCTTAAGCAATAAAATCGCATTTTTTGAGTTATTCATATTGTAAGTGTTGAATAAACGGAAAATGAAGATTCAAAAGATTATAGTTTTTACACTGTTGTCAATCCTGTCGGCAGGACTGACAACAGCAACAGCCGATGACCTCAAAAACGATTTTAACCCGGTTCAAACCGGCGTCACCTCGTTGGGAATCGCTCCCGACGCTCGCGGTGCCGCTATGGGCGACCTCGGTGTGGCTACCGAGCCTGACGCTTACAGCCAATATTGGAACCCGTCGAAATACGCTTTCGCCTACAGCACAGCCGCCGTCAGCCTTTCCTACACTCCGTGGCTCCGCAAACTCGTCAACGACATCTACCTCGCCAACTTGTCGGGCTACTGGAAAATCGGCGGTAACGACAACCAAGCCATCAGTGCTTCGTTGCGCTACTTCTCGCTCGGCGAAGTGAACCTCACCGACGACTCAGGCGAAACCACCAATTCCGTAAATCCCTACGAAATGGCTTTCGACCTCGGATACTCGCGAAAACTCTCCGAAAACTTCTCAATGGGCGTCGCCCTGCGATATATCTATTCCGACTTGGCGTTCAACGATGCATACTCGGCAGAACAACAATCGGGAGCGTCAGCCTTCGCCGCCGACATCTCCGGATTTTTGACCACCTACCCTATCATCGGTCGTAGCGAATGTCAATGGTCGTGGGGTTTCAACATCTCCAACATCGGTTCGAAAGTGTCGTACAACGACGGTAACGACCCGGCATTCCTCCCCACAAACCTCCGATTGGGAACGACATTCACCTTCCCCATCGCCGAGGCTAACACAATTGCTCTCTCAGTCGACGCCAACAAACTTCTTGTGCCTACTCGTCCGCGCCAAGCCGACTACAAAACCGAAGAAGGAGCCGACGACCAAGAAGCATACGAAAACGCCCTCGAAGATTGGCGTAACACGTCGTCAATCTCCGGCATCTTCAAATCGTTCAGCGATGCGCCCGGCGGATTCAAAGAAGAAATGCGCGAAATCACCGTTTCGGTCGGCGCGGAATATAACTACAACCAGCAATTCTTCCTCCGTACAGGTTATTTCTACGAAAACGAGATGAAAGGTAACCGCAAATACTTCGCGTTCGGCGCAGGTTTCTCGCTCAACGTTGTGCAACTCGATGCATCTTATATGCTCGCAACAGCGCAAAGCAGTCCGCTCGACCAAACGCTACGTTTCTCGTTGACATTCGACATGGACGGACTTAAAAGCCTGATGGGAAAACGCAGATAATGGCATCACCGATAAACATACGCGTAGGAATGGGCTTCGACGTGCATCGACTCGTTGAAGGTAGAGAGTTGTGGCTCGGCGGCGTGAAAATCGACCACAGCCTCGGGCTGCTCGGTCACAGCGACGCCGACGTGGTCATCCACGCACTCTGCGACGCTCTGCTCGGCGCGGCAAACCTCCGCGACATCGGCTTTCACTTTCCCGACAGCGACCCGCGCTACAAAGGCATCGACAGCAAAATCCTGCTTCGCAACGTCGTCGAACTCGTCAAAAATGCCGGATACGCTTTCGGCAATGCCGATATAACCATTTGTGCCGAACGTCCGAAAATCAATCCACACATCCCCACGATGGCAACAACCCTCGCCGAATGCCTCGGCGCCGAACCCGCCGACGTGTCGATTAAAGCAACAACAACCGAACGGCTCGGCTACACCGGCCGCGAAGAAGGCATTTCTGCCTACGCAACGGTTCTCATCGCCCGAATTTAATTTTTGATTTATTTACCCATGTAGATGGCGGCTTGCTTGACGCGCTTGAACAGCTCGGTAGCAAACACAAAGTCGTTGAGTTGCTCGTTGTCGGAGTGGAAAATCTGATCTTTGTCGCCCTCCCAAGCCTTGTAACCTTTATTGATAAACACGATATTTTCGCCGATGCCGAGCACGGAGTTCATATCGTGCGTATTGATTACGGTCGTAATGTTATATTCGTGGGTAATGTCCCAAAGAAGTTCGTCGATAAGGATTGACGTACGCGGGTCGAGCCCGGAGTTTGGCTCGTCGCAGAACAGGTAGCGCGGATTCAACGCAATGGCACGAGCAATAGCCACACGTTTCTGCATACCGCCACTGATTTCCGCGGGGAATTTATTGTCGGCGCCTTTCAGGTTGACGCGTTCGAGGCAGAACTGAGCACGGTCGCGCATCTCGGCGTTGGTCATTTTCGAAAACATCTTCAGCGGGAACATCACGTTGCCGAGCACTGTTTCGTTATCGAACAGAGCCGACCCTTGGAAGAGCATTCCGAGTTCGGTGCGCAAATCCTTTTTCTGCTGGGGCGACATCTTCAGGAAGTCGCGCCCGTCGTAGAGCACCTCGCCCTCTTCCGGCGTAACGAGCCCGATTATACTCTTGACCAACACAGTCTTACCCGAACCGCTTTGACCGATTATGAGGTTCGTTTTGCCCTTATAAAATTCAGCATTTATGCCGTGAAGAATCGTTTTGCCGTCGAACGATTTTGTAACGTTTTTTACTTCAATCATAACTATTGCAATAAGAGTCTGGTTAACAAAACGTCGAGAAGAAGAATCAACACGCTACTTGCCACAACGCTGTTTGTGCTGGCTTTACCGACTTCGAGTGCGCCGCCTTTAACGTAGTAGCCGTAGAACGAAGCCACGCTGGTTATTATCACGGAGAAGAACAGCGACTTAATGATGGCGTACCACACATACCATTCAACGAAGTACGACTGAATGCCGTAGATATAAGTATTGACGGGCAGCAAGCCGATAAGAGCAACGATATAGCCGCCGAAAAGCCCGGCGCACATGCTGAAGATGGTCAAAACCGGGATGAACGTGAGCAATGCGGCAATTTTGGGCAGCACGATGAAGTTGCACGAGTTAATGCCCATAATCTCGAGGGCATCGATTTGCTCTGTTACGCGCATTGTGCCTATCTCCGAAGCGATGTTCGACCCCACCTTGCCGGCAAGAATCAAACAAAGTATCGACGACGAAAACTCAAGCAAGAGAATGTCGCGCGTGGCGAGTCCCACGGTATAGGCAGGCAATAGCGGGTTTGCAAAATTGATTTGCATCTGGATGGCACACACGGCGCCGATGAAGAGGGATATAACTATTACCAACGGAATTGAGTCGATGCCCAATTTTGATATTTCCTGAACGTAACGCTTCAGCGATTCTCGAAGCCTATCGGGCTTCGTAAACACTTTGCACATAAACAGCGCATAGCGTCCGAATGTTTCCAAACTTGATGTAATAAACATAATTCTTTCTTTTGCATTGCAAATGTACGAAAATTATATAGATTCCGCCAAATCGCGCTCGACAAAGTGTGCGCTTAGCCCTTTTTGAAACTAATTTCGAACCTTTAGAGCAAAGATTGTTTAAATTTATAAATCGCATCAATTCTTCGTCAAAATAACCAAAATTACCGAGAATAATCGTTAACAAACTCTAAACACGCACTATAATATATATATTTACTTGTTATTTAGTAAACAAACCCTAACTTTGTAACAGCATTGTTACAAACCCTATTACTATAGATGTTCGAAATTCTAAGCCAATACGACCCGATATGTCTGGAAGAAATGAGCGGCATCAAATTGATGAACCGAACAGACACGAAATTTGTGACCAACCGACGGCGGCTTGAGCAGCTGCTCGAAATGGCACAAACGAACTATCGTGTGCAAGAAATCGACGGTCGACGAATGGCGGCATACTATACGGTGTATTTCGATACAGACGAGCGCGATATGTTTCTGACGCACCACAACGGAGTACTCAATCGCCAGAAGTTGCGCATCCGCTCCTACGTCGATTCGGGACTTAGTTTTTTGGAAGTAAAGACGAAAAACAATCATCGTCGCACGCGCAAGCGCCGCATAACAATCAACGATTTCGACCCCACCCGACCTCGCTACGACATTTCGTTCGCCTCGGGAAGCCCCGACGACTTGCTCTTCGGCGATTTTCTAACCGACAATCTGCGCTTCGACAAAGCTTCGGTCAGCGAACAAATCGAAAACCGTTTCAGCCGAATTACCCTCGTCAACCGCAAAAAGACAGAGCGACTTACCATCGACAGTTCGCTGGAGTTTCGCAATCTGCGCACCGGCAACACAAAGGCGTTAGACGACCTGGTGATAATCGAACTTAAACGCGACGGGCTTACCGAATCGCCAATCCTCGAGATGCTACGACAACTGCGAATCCATCCGCTGGGATTCAGCAAATATTGCATGGGCACGGCAATGACCGACCCCGGCATCAAGCAGAATCGGTTTAAGAGCCGAATCCGCGAAGTTGAAAAAATATTACGATAACATATAAATTTAGAAAAAAGCATACAAAAATGGAAGATTTTTTTAACTTCGTACCATCCGTTCACTACCTGTCAATGCTCTTACGCTTCTGTATTAGCATACTTTGTGTGTGGGTAATAACCGACAAACTATACTACGCCAAAAGCCACCGACGCGACTTCTACTTCACGTTTATGCTAACGTCGGTAGCCGTGTTTTTCCTCGTATTCTTCATGATATTCATGCTCGAAGACATGAAAACCAAGACGAGCATCGGTATCGGCATCGGACTGTTCGGCATCTTCAGCATCATGCGCTATCGCACCGACGCTATGCCGGTTCGCGAAATGACCTACCTCTTTGTCATCATCGCACTGTCGGTCATCAACGCCATCGCCGCTTCGGCTTCTATCCTCGAAATTGTTATCATCAACTGCATCGTCATTGGCGCAATTTGGCTGTGTGAGCGCTACCTCAAGTTGCACCCGGCAAAACTTGTGCAATACGACCGCATCGAATTGATTGTTCCAGAGCGCCGCAGCGAACTCATCAGCGACCTCGAGAAGCGTCTCGGACTGAAAATCTCAGCGGTCGAAATCGGCGCAATCGATATGCTTCGCGACATGGCTATTGTCAAAGTATACTACGAAGGCAACGTCCAAAGCAGCGAAGACAAAAAACTGAAACTTTCAAAAGACGACCTCACCGAAACTCAACAATAACAACAAAGAACAATGAAAATGAGCAAACGTCTCGCCATAGCATGCATCATCGCATCGGCACTTGCGCCGACAGTGCAAGCCGCCGACAACGACTTCGGAATGTGGTATTCCGTATCGGCGGAGAAAAAAATAACAAAGAAATGGAGTGCGGAAATCGAAGCCGAAATGCGTACGCGCAACGATGCCCGCACTTGGGACCGCTGGAGCGCCTCGGCGTCGGCGAAATACAAACTGACGAAGTGGCTCAACGCCGAAGCGGGTTACGTGTTTCTCAACGATAACAACCCGGAGAAAATCAGCTATCACACCAACGGCGACTACAACAATTGGCGTCCGTCGTATTGGGGCACACGCCATCGCGTCAACGTGTCGCTGACCGGGAAAATTGGCTTCGGAGGCTTCGAAGTGTCGCTGCGCGAACGCTGGCAGTACACCTACCGTCCGGAAGCGACCACCGAGCGCTACGACTTCGACAACAGCGAATGGGAAGACGTGGCAGTGCGCGGCAAAGGTTCAAACGTGCTCCGCTCTCGCCTGCAACTGGAATACAACATCCCCAAGAGCAAAGTTGACCCGTTTGCTTCCGTAGAACTTTTCAACGCTTGGCACATTGACAAAGTGAGATACGTCGTTGGCGCGGAATGGAAAATCCGCAAAAAACACGTCATCGGCGCAGAATATATCTATCAGTATATCAACGGCGACGACGTCGACAACGACCCTAACAGCAACATTCTCAGCCTAAGTTACAAATTCAAATTCTAACCGACTATGAAACCGACATTTCGCAACATATACGTCCTTGCCGCAGCACTCAGCCTCACTGCGTGCGTCAACGACGATACCGACTTCGACGACGTTATTATCGACAGCAATTTCGAGCCGGTAGCGATAGCCTTCAGCAACGACCCTGTCGACGACGGAGCGGAAACCATTCCTGCGGGCGACAACGACTACGTTGAAAACAATGCTTTTGCCTACACCGTGACCATTACCTACAGCAACGACGGCGCACAACTCAGCGGTGCCACCTCGGCAGTTACAGCCACGGTCGACGGCGCACACGTAACGGTGCGCTCCGCCGGCAGAAGCATCCACTACATCATTCGCGGAGAGTCGACCGACGGCTCACTGAAGATTTACAACACCAACAAATTCCGGCTCACGCTCGACGGCGTTACGCTCCACAATCCCAACGGAGCAGCCATCAACAACCAATGCGGAAAGTCGCTCTACTTGGTGCTCGCCGAAGGCAGCAACAACACCCTCTCGTGCGGAGCATCGGCACAAACCATCGTCGGCGAAGACCTTAAAGGCGCAGTGTTCAGCGAAGGGCAAATCATCCTCAGCGGCGGCGGTATGCTCACCGTGGAGTCGAACTATCGTAACGGCATCGCCACCGACGACTACTTGATTGTTCGTCCCGGCAACGTCGTCAACGTCAGCAGTTCGGCAGGCAACGCCATCAAAGCCAACGACGGTGTGGAAATCCGCGGTAGCGCGCTCAACCTCTATACAAACGCCGCCGGAAGCAAAGGCATCAACAGTGAAGCCGACATCACCATCTCGGGAGGTCGCACCACGGTGGTGGTCGACAGCGATTACCTCATCAACGAGGTCGACACGACAAGCAGCGCGGCTATCAAGTGCGACAGCACAACGTATATTCGCGGCGGACGCGTATTGCTGAAAAGTAACGGGAAAGGTTGCCGCGGCATCAATTCCGACTTCGGCATCAACGTCAGCGGCGGCGAACTCAAGGTTGTAACGACCGGCATAGCCGAAGTGTCGACACCCTACGCTCTGAAGAGCGACCGCGACATCAACATCACTGCAGGCAGCGTCTACCTCTACAGCAGTCATGGCGCAGTGTCGAAAGTGGCTGAAGGCTACAACTTCAACTACTCACCGGGCTGGGCATCCAAAACCGAGCGAGGGCGGTGGTTCTTCGAAATCGACTATTGACGATCACTATTTTGAACGTTTGCGGAAGAAGTGCTTGAGGCTTTCACTATCGGCGCCGAGGCGTATCGCTTCAGCGGCAAAACGCTCTGCATCGTCGTAGAGATACTGACGGTCGGCAAGCGAAGCCTTTATGACGTAAATATCCGGATTGGCGGGGTCGAGTTTCTGCGCCTCCACCAAATCGGCTTGCGCTTCCTGAAATTGGTCGACGGCGAGATAGCACTCGGCGCGACTAAGGTAGTTCGATTGTCGGTTTTCGCGCTTGATAACATCCGAATACATCACAATAGCGTTGGGATAGTCGCCGCGAATTTTGTAGAGCAAAGCCACGCCGCGCTTGGCATCGATGTTGTTTTTATCGGCAGCGAGCACTTCCTCGAAGTCGGCTTGCGCCTGCTCAAACTTGCCGAAACCGAGAGCCAACATGCCGTGAAAATACTTCGCATCGAGGTCGGAACCATCGAGGCGGATGATGCGCTCGAAATCGTCGTAAGCGCGGATTGTGCTGTCCATATCGATATAGAGAAGCGCGCGGTTGCGAATTATCGTAACGGCGTTGGGCGTAATCGCCAGCGCATTGTTGTAGTCGGCGAGCGCATCGTTGAGACGCCCCATATTGCGATGGACCGTGCCTAAATTCGACAGAAGGATGAAGTTTGTCGGCTCGCCGGGGCGCTGTTTCAGCGCTGTCAGAAGCATACGCTCTGCCATTTCCCAGTTCTGCTTTTCCGCATAACGGTCAATCGAATCGATGCAGTTTTCGTAGCGTTGCGCCCATGCCGAAAAGGCAAGTAGCGCGAGTATGACGGTATAAAGTATTCGTTGCATAGAAGAATTTTCGGCAAAAGTATAGCAAAAAATCGATTAATCGAACAAATACAACACTTCTTAGCATTCTTTTGGCGTCGTTAGTTCCGCGAATGGCGAAATTTGCGTAATTTTGCAGACGAAAAACGAGTGGCAACATGAATTTACTACAAATACTATTAAGCGCAGCGCCAACGAACGAAGATGTGGCGAAAAAAGCGGCGGAAGACGCCGAAAAGCTGTCGTCGTGGGCTGACCAATTCGCCGGACTGCCTATCGACAAAATTATCGAGAAACTCCTCACCGGAGCCGTCGACTTTGCGCTGAAACTTTTGGCGGCAATCGTAGTGTTCTACGTTGGAAAATTCATCATCAACCGAATATATAAAAGCGTAAGAGCATTGATGCGACGTCGACAAGTCGAGCAATCGCTTGCCACGTTCATCCTTTCCGTGCTCAAAGTCACGCTGCTCTTCCTGCTCATAATCATCGTCATTTCGATACTTGGCATCGAGACAAGTTCGTTCATCGCCTTGTTTGCATCGGCAGGTGTTGCCATCGGTATGGCGTTGAGCGGCACGTTGCAGAACTTTGCCGGCGGCGTGCTGATACTGCTACTCAAGCCCTATAAGGTGGGCGACTTCATCGAAGCACAAGGATTTACGGGAACGGTCAAAGAAATACAAATCTTCAACACGGTCATCAACACCCCTGACAATAAGTCAATCTACATCCCCAACGGCGGGCTGTCGACCGGGTCGATTAACAACTACAGCCGCGAAGACTATCGCCGAGTCGACTGGACGATAGGCATCTCCTACGGCGACGACTACGACGTGGCAAAGCAAGCAATCCTGGCAATCATCGACGCCGACGATCGAATCGTCAAAGGCAGTATGCTTGCCGACAAGCAACAACGTCGCGCCGGCGCTACGTCTCAGCAAACCGAAGACGCCGAGCCGGAAGAGGAAAAGCCTCGCCGCTCCCTCTTCGGATTTCTCAGCAAAAAGCATCGCCAATATCGCGAAAAGATAGAGCAACGTCTTGCCAACGATGTGCCGCATGCCGACATCGATTGCACCCCGTTCGTAGCGCTGCAAAGCCTGAGCGACAGCAGCGTCGACATCACCGTCAGAGCTTGGGTGCCGACGGAATTCTACTGGTCCGTCTACTTCGACGTCAACGAACGCATCTACAAAGAACTGCCGAAAGCGGGCATCTCGTTCCCCTTCCCACAGATGGATGTGCACCTGCAGAAAAACTGACAAAAAGCGGTTCGTTTTTATGGCGAACCGCTTTTTTAATATTATTTATAACAAAAATATGCGATAACAGGAGTGTTATCACAAAAACAATCCTTATATTTGCGTATAAGAATAAAAACGCACCGACGCAAGCAGTTCGCCGAAGAGCGAAACGCACGAAAACAGCGCGGTTGCAACCACCATATACCCGCTGTAAACCATTGATAGACAGCGGACACCGTCGACAGTTACGGTTCTACAGACTAACCGCCTTAAGCGGTCGGAGACTTGATAAAAATAAAAACAACATAAATGATAAGTAAATGGAATTACTTACCCCTTACAACCGAAGAACAAGAATTAGAGATTGCGTTGGCAAAAAAGTTTGCCAACAGTCCTGCGATAGCTGAGCTATTGGTTCAGCGAGGCATCACGACTGTTGAGCAAGCTGAACACTTTTTCAATCCTTCTCTATCCGACCTGCACGACCCGTTTCTGATGCAGGATATGGATAAGGCTGTAGACAGGCTTAACCGAGCCATGGGGTCTAAAGAGAAGATATTGGTATACGGCGACTACGACGTTGACGGCACAACGGCAGTGGCTTTGGTATACAAATATCTGCGAAACTACTACTCCCATGTGGAGTACTACATTCCGACGCGCGACGAAGAAGGCTATGGCATCTCTATAAAGAGCATAGACCACGCCGTCGAGACGGGTGTAAAATTGATAATTGTGCTTGATTGTGGTATCAAAGCAATCGACGAAATCGCCTATGCCGGCCGTCACGGCATAGATTTCATCATTTGCGACCACCACGTTCCCGACGCAATCCTCCCGGATGCGTGCGCTATCCTAAACCCGAAATTGGAGGGTAACACTTACCCCTACCCGCACCTCTCCGGCTGCGGCGTGGGCTTTAAGTTTATGCAAGCCTTTGCCCAAAGCAACGGGCTCGACGGTCGTCACGACCTCTACAACCTGCTCGACTTGGTGGCTGTCAGCATCGCCGCCGACATCGTGCCCATGACCGGCGAAAACCGCGTGATGGCTCACTATGGGTTGAAGCGACTCAACACCAATCCAAACACCGGGCTAAAAGGCATCATCAAGATTTGCGGACTCAACAACCGCGAGATTACCATCAGCGACGTTATCTTCAAAATCGGACCGCGAATCAACGCTTCCGGACGTATGCAGTCGGGCATGGAAGCCGTCGAACTGCTTACTGCAAAAGACTTTGCCGATGCCTATGCCAAGAGCAAAAACATCGACCAGTATAACCGCGACCGCAAAGAACTCGACAAGCGAATCACCGAAGAGGCTAACAAAATTCTCGAAGAGCGCGGCGATGTAGATTCGAACAACAAAACCATCGTTATCTACAACAAAAACTGGCACAAAGGCATCATCGGCATCGTTGCTTCGCGTCTCACCGAGCTCTACTACAAGCCGGCTGTCGTGCTCACGCTTTCGAACGGACTCGCCACCGGGTCGTCGCGCTCCGTGCAAGGCTACGACATCTATCAAGCCATCGAAGCTACTCGCGACTTGCTCGAAAACTTCGGCGGACACACTTACGCCGTCGGACTTTCGATGAAAGAGGAAAACATCGACGAATTTACCCGCCGATTTGAGGAATATGTGGCGAAAACTATTACGCCGAACCAGTTGACTCCCCAAATCGACATCGACACCTATATGAAGTTCGAAGAGATTACGCCCGAATTTCTGGCTTGCCTGCACAAGTTCAACCCGTTCGGTCCCGGCAACCAAAAGCCGATATTCTGTACGCGCAACGTGATGGACTACGGCACCAGCAAACTCGTGGGCAAAAACCTCGAGCACATCAAACTCGAACTCGTCGACAACTCTTCGGGTACGGTCATCAACGGCATTGCGTTCAATATGAAGCAATATTTCGACTACATCAAGT
>JBJEDP010000356.1:0-2490 GCA_051872175.1 Candidatus Limisoma sp. | reverse complement strand
GCGTTGCGAGTGCAAAGGTATAGCAAATCCTCCACCCCACCAAACTTTTTTACAATTTTTTTGTGTTAAAAAACATATTTTTCGGTAAGTGGTTGAGAATCAGAGGTACGGGGGACGAGGTAAGAGGTTATTCGGCATCTTCGATGCAGTTAGAAGTTGATAGTGTGGCTTTCTATTATATATTATGGAGACGTTTTGCGATTCAGATTAGCCATAAATGGAAAATTTCTCGTCAGAAATTACCATTTACAAACAGTTTTTTATAACTTTGTGGCAAAAATTTCAATACTATGAATAGATATTTGTTTGCTTTTATTGTTTTATTGACGTGTTGTAACGTCATGAGTTCATCCGACCATAAGTATATCATAAACGTAGCCGACGAGCACCAGACGCATGAAGGCTGGGGCGTGTCGCTCTGTTGGTGGGCAAACATGTGCGGACGGTGGCCCGACGACAAGATTAACGAGCTGGTCGATTGGCTTGTGAGTCCGGACGGGCTAAATTACAACATTTTCCGTTATAATATTGGCGGTGGGGACGACCCGAATCACGCCAATTGCACAGAGCACCACATGAGCAGCGGCAAGGGTCTGCGTGCCGAGATGGAAGGCTTTAAAAGTTACGACGGCGACTCGTACCACTGGGACCGCGACGCTGCGCAACGCAAGATTATGCTCAAGATTAAGGAAAAACGTCCGGATGCGATATTCGAAGCGTTCAGCAATTCCGCGCCCTACTACATGACCTACAGCGGCTGTTGCGCGGGCAATTGGGACAGCAATTCCGACAACCTCAAGCCGGAATACTACACTGCGTTTGCCAACTATCTGGTTGACGTGTGCAAGCACTACAAAGACACTTACGGCATCGAATTTCGTACGTTAGAGCCGTTCAACGAGCCGAATACGAACTATTGGGGCTGCAACGGCGGTCAGGAAGGTTGCCACTTCTCGCCGTCGTCGCAGGTAGAATTTATCAAAGTGCTCTACCCTATTCTGAAAGCATCGGGACTGTCGACGGTAATATCTGCATCCGACGAAACGAATGTCGGCACATCGATTGGCGAGATTCAAGCATACATCAACGGTGGCGTAATGGACAAAGTTGCGCAATGGAACGTACACACCTACGGTGGCGACATAGTGGAGCGCTGTAAGTTGGCAAATCTTGTACGCAGCCAAGGCAAGCGCTTCTGGATGAGCGAAACCGGAAGCGGAGGCAACTGGATTTCGGGCAACTTAGGCTTGGCGCAACGCCTTATCGACGACATTGAGTATTTGCGCCCGACGGCATGGGTCGATTGGCAATACGTAGAAGAATGGAACGACCAATGGTGCTTGGTGCAAGGTGAATTCGATAATCAGTATTATTGGAAGGTGAAGAACTACTACGTTCGTCAGCACTTCAGCAAATACATCAAACCGGGCTACACCTTCGTGAGCGCACTCGACGGTCAAACCGTCGCGGCAATCAATCCGGCGAAAACCGAGCTTGTAATCGTGTCGATAAACAACAGCGACGAAACGGCATATCACTCGGCAGACATCTTGGGATGCCGACCTACGGGAGAGCCCTACGCTTACATTACGACCGGCGACAGCGACGGAAAGACGTTGGCATACGACTTGTCGGGCAAGCGGATTTCATTCACGCTGGAGCCGCAAAGCATTGCTACAATCGTGTTGCCGATAATGAAGTATAGCGACGACTACACATGCCTGCCGATTGTCGAAGGTGCAGCGTACGCAATCATTCCGCAATACAACAAGGCGATGCTTCTCTATGGCAGTTTGGGTCACTATGACGGAATTCCACGCATCGACTACATCAACAACGAAAACACATGGAATTCGACACATGTATCCGGCAACCAGGTATGGACGTTCAACCGAAGTGGCGACGGATATAGGGTAAAGACCATCTACTGGGACGAGTATTTGACCAACAACGACGAATATTGGTTGCACGTAGATTGGTGGAAGGACGGCAATAACCAAGACTTCTACGTAGAGCCGATTCATGGCAATTTGGTAAAGATTATCAGCAACCGCGACGGCAAAGCGCTTGACCTTCAAGATGAGAAATCTGACCCGGGCACGAATGTCGGTTTGTGGGAATACGGTTGGGAGGTCACTAACGGACACCGCAACTGGTATCTGATGCGTCTGCCCGAGAACAGCGAGCTCAACGACGTCGAGACGCTCTCGAATGC
Organism: Candidatus Limisoma sp.; assembly: GCA_051872175.1. Lineage (GTDB taxonomy): Bacteria > Bacteroidota > Bacteroidia > Bacteroidales > Muribaculaceae > Limisoma. The sequence goes on along the minus strand of JBJEDP010000356.1, from coordinate 275 downwards.
GGCACCGTTCAGCATCAGCACGAGTAGCGGCGCTTTGAACGTATGCTGCACAATGCCAACCACGGTTGACGTTTACAGCATCGACGGACGTCGCGTGGCGACAAAGACCATCAACGGTTCGGGAACAATTTCGCCGGCAAAGGGTGTTTACATCTACAAGGCTACATCCGGCAAAAGCCGACGAACCGGAAAGGTGATTATTCGATAAGAAAACATTTTATGAGGGTGTATCAAAAATTGATGCGCCCTCTTTTTCTAATATGTTGTAAAACATA
>JBJEDP010000355.1:0-12602 GCA_051872175.1 Candidatus Limisoma sp. | reverse complement strand
TAAATTTGCTTATTGGGTTAACTGTGCTCAGTCCGAGCGTGTTAGCCGTAAATTCGTTAGGAAATTATGTCAATCCCGTAATTAACGGGTACTTTCCCGACCCGACAGTTATGCGGGCGCAGGACGGGGCATTCTACACCGCATGTACAGCCGGGTTGACGCCTATCTATAAATCGTACAATTTGTGCGATTGGAAGTACGTTGGCAATTGCTTTACGAATGAGACGAAGCCATCGTACGGTGGCATCGGCATCGATGGCGATACTTGGGCTCCCGACCTGAATTACATCAACGGAAAGTATGTGATGTACTATTGCGTTGCCAAGGGAGGCCTGCTCTGGGATTGCGGTATTGGTGTGGCATGGTCGGAGAATCCGGCAGGTCCGTATCACGATGCAAAACGCTTCTTTACCAGTAAGGAAATCAACGTCATAAATAGTATTGACCCTTGCTATTATGAAGATAACGGCAAAAAATACCTCTTCTGGGGAAGCCTTTACGGCATCTATGCCATCGAACTCTCCGACGACGGCTTGAGCATCAAGTCGGGCGCAAAGCCGGTGGCAATTGCCGACACCAATTACGAAGACCCGAATAACGGTATCGAAGCTACCATGATATACAAGCGCGGCAACTACTACTACCTTATAGGCTCGCAAGGCTGGTGCTGCGGCGAAGAGAAGAGTACCTACAAGCTCCGCGTGGCGCGAAGTACAAACGTCTTAGGTCCGTACTACGGCAAAGACGGCAAATCGGCGCTCGACCACGGTTTGACGCCGTTCTTGGTTAGCAATTCTGCAGTCGCAGGTCCCGGACACTGCTCGGAGATTATAACCGACGACGAGGGCGTCGATTGGATTCTGTACCACGGCTATCAAGTTGGCGACACCAAAGTTGGTCGTAAGTTGTATCTCGACAAGGTCAATTGGTCGTCCGACGGCTGGCCTACCGTCTACGACGGCACACCTTCGACCGGCGAAATTATGAAGCCGTATTTCCGCTCGGCTTGCGCTAATATGTACGAAAAATGGAACTTCTCGGAGAAACGCGGCACCAAGACGCAAAAAGGTTGGGACGCTTCGAACGTGCGCAACTTCTCATACTACGACGGCAAACTCTACTGCGTCTACGGCGGCGGTTCGGCAATCAAGGTCATCAACGCGCAAACCGGTGAAGACCTCGGCAACCTGAACGAAGGCAATATCTGCAGCGGCGGCTTGTTGAAATTTGCCGACGTCAAAGTGTTCAACGGGCATATCTTGGCGTGCAACCTTGCCGCTCCGGGGTCGGAATTCCGCATCTATTGCTGGGACGGCGACAACCAATTGCCTTACGTCTTGATGTCGACAACCGTAACGGACGAAGTGACTCGCCTCGGCGACTGTATGGAAATCGCTCCCGGCTCGGATTGGTATAACGAACTATGGTTCTGCTTTGCCAACCAAAACGGCTCGACGACCAACATTATAGAGTTCTGCCGCGACGCATCCGGCTGGACAAAATACGTCTATCCCGTAACCTCCGACGGCACGACACAATTCCGTCCCGGCGCACTCGCTCGCGCATATCCTAAAAAAGGAACGTGGTGGATTGACGGCACGACTTGCAAGCCGTCGTACTTCGGACGCACAAACGGCGTGTTGATACGCCAACTCGACGTCGATATCAGCCCGTATTGGGGCGCCAGCCATCACGAATTCAACTTCCGCGGACAGAAAATTGCCGCCAACCTAATCTTTACCCCGGGTGTAAGCGGCGATGCCACTTCGAACTACAAAGGCTGTCGGATGCGCTTGGTGAACGACCGCGTGGGAAAATACAGCAAAGTATATCCCGTCGGCGAATTTCCCTCTGACGGACTCGGCTCAACCTCACAGAACAAAAATGCAACCGGCGACATAGCCATCAATACCGACGGCGAAAACTACGTCGAGGCTTGGGTGTTCTCCAGCACACACGGCATGGCTCACTACGTGTTCGGCAATCCTCCGGCGAAGAATCCTTCGAAGATTCAGTCGAAACCGGCACCGGGCGCACCCGAACTCTATTTCTGCGGCACAAACTACGACAACTGGAATCACCTTTCGCAGTATCGTATGACAGGCAGCAACGGCGTCTATTCGGTGCACGTTCCCTACATCGACGGCGAATTTAAGATTCTCAACAGCGATAACAGCGAAGAATGGTCGTATCCGCGCGGTGTCGGCGCAACTTCCAAGATGTCGCTCAACACTACATACTACGTCAGCAACAACATCGGTGGAGGCACAAGCGGCTCGAATAACTGCCAGTTGGAAAATCCGGCAATGGACTGTTGGGTGACTTACGACCGCAATAAGAATACTATCAAGGTAACGGGCATCAGCGTGCCGGGCATCTACTTGGCACACTCGCTCTTCACCGGATGGAGCCCGTGCGAAGAAGCTTATCGATTCAGCTATAAAGAAAACGGCATCTATGCGCTGCATCTCGACCAACTCCCTGCAAACGAGTGGTTTAAAGTTACAACCGGAGGTTGGAAAGAAGAAGGCTGTGCGGCATTCTCCGTCAATCGGGGCGACCTCGAACTCGGCGTGCTTTATGACTGTCCGCGAAACGATACCGGCGGCGAAGATATGGCACCGCTGACGACCTACAACAACGTGTCGATACTCTTCGATGCGTCCGACTATAAGTTGATGCTCGTTTCAGGCGAATACTCGTCGGTGTCGACGCTCAATGCCGTGCCTTATGCGCGTCAAACGGGCGTCTACGACCTAACGGGCCGTCGCGTGGCTGCCGACCTAAAGTCGCTCGGCGACCGCCGCGGTGTGTATATCGTCGTTACCGAAACACAAGTGTATAAACTGATTAAATAAAAAAATGCGAAACATTTTGCCAAAAGGCTTTGCTATGTCGGAAAAAAAGCATTACTTTTGCACTCGCATTATTAACTAAATAAAATTATAAACAATGTTTTTGACTGCAGAAGACAAAAAAGCGATCTTCGAGAAGTACGGTAAGTCGAATACTGATACTGGGTCTCCCGAGGCACAGATTGCATTATTTTCTATCCGTATTGCTCATTTGACTGAACACTTGAAGTCAAATCACAAAGATCATAGTACAACACGCGCTCTTAAGAAATTGGTAGGTAAGCGTCGTCGCCTCCTCGATTATTTGATTCGAGTAGACATCAACCGCTACCGTGCCATCATCGCAAAAGAAGAGCTCGGTATCAGAAAGTAATATTTCTGAGTGCTTTAAAACACAAGACAAGGTGCAGGCTTTCGAGTTTGCACCTTGTTTTATTAAGAGGTAAGACTTTTGTTTAGCACAAAAAACGAGGCGAAACAACGTGGTTGCTACGCCTCGGAAATGATGAAAATGATTTATTATCGAACTACGACTTTTGCTGTTTTGTTGCCGTCGATAGTTGAGAGTTTTACGATGTACAGCCCGGGGGCGATACTTATTTGGCTGTCGTTGCCGCTATAGAGTCGAATGCCTTGAGGATTGAATACTTCGGCAGACGTGCATCCGATGAACGAAATACTGCCGACCGAAGCGATTGCTTTTGCCGAGTTTGTGCCTACTGTGCCGACGCCGCCTTGTGGAGCGAGTTTGTCGACGAGTTTGAACTTAACGGTTCCGGTAGTTTCGTCGCGAGTAACGTCGCTGAGCACGAAGTTGGCAAATTCGACAGATGTGGCATTCCGTTTGCCCGGGAACATGGGATAATAGTATGTGGCGCGTTGGTCAGCCGTCGTCACGAATGTAACGCCTGCGCTGCTCGAATAGTAGTTGACCATATTGTTGCGCCAATTGTATTCGTTGTAAGCGATTTTTGTGATGAGCATACCTTTGTCGCCCGGGGTGTCGTAGTAGCCTGCCGTGCCGCCTTGGTCGTCAAGATATCCGTCCCAACCGCTGCCCGATTTGTTTTCGAGGAGGTAGAAAGTTGTCGGATTGGGGTCGGTGGCGTCCATATTGTGTTGCGTGCGGTTGGTGGTGAGCAAGAATGCCTTTCCGGTGTCGATTACAGGTAGTTCGTATTCGGTGCCTTCGAGCGAGGGATAGATTTGCGTTGGAGTCAGCCAGCCGCAGAACATGCGTTCGTAGGCGGAGTAGGAAGCCGGAGTGCGGCCGTAGTTGCAGTAGTCGCCGTGGTCCATCACGTCGTAGACGCCGGGAGTGACAACGTAAGAATTGCCGGTGCAGTAGTGGTCCATCAGACCGACAACGTGTCCGAATTCGTGGACGAACGTACCGACGCCTTCGAAGTCGTTGTCAATCCAAGTCGCGTTGCCGCTGCAAGTCTCGTTGCCGCAAGCGTAGTCGTCGACGTAGACGCCCGACACTTTTGTTTCGGCGAGGCTGTAGGTCGTGTTAGCCTCGGAGCCGTATTCGTCGGCGGTGTAGACGTTCCAACGGTGAGGCCATACGGTGTTTTTGCTTCCGCCGTTAGCTTCGCCGGCGCCGGCATAGAATACGTAGACGTTGTCGAGGCGACCGTCGCCGTCGTAGTCATATTTGGAGAGGTCGACGCCATCGGCTTCGGCGAGTTTGCAAGCTTCAATGACCATGTCGACGGGGCGTAGGTCTTCGCCATAGCGGTCGTTGCCGCCGTAGTAGGCTTGGTCGTTGGAGAGGGTGTAGGGACCGAAGAGGTCGAACGTCGGAGCGTATTTGCCGTATGATGAGTTTTTGAAGTAGTCGCAAGCGCTACCTGTCGAAGCGTAGTCGCTGAACCCTTCTTCGTTGAGCATGCGGTTGAACACGTCGTGGCTGTATTTAAACTGTACGTCGGTATATTGAACCATGATAGCCAGACCGTTAGCGGGTGTCGTGGCTGTTTCTTTTTTCTGCTTGAGGGCGCGAGCTGTTTTGCGCGAGGCAGAGATGCTTTCGAGAGTAGTTTTTACGTTTTGTGCGGATGCCTTAAGGGCTTTGGCGGGACGCGGTTCGCCGATGCGAGTCTCGGTAGCAACGACAGCGCCGTCAGCGATTTCGGCATAGTGGAAGTATCCGTCGTCGGCGAGGTCGACGAGAGTGCCGTCGGCGAGGGTCATGTAGTGGAATGCTTCGTTGCCGTGAATTCGATATTCTACGGCGGTGCCGTCAGGCATGATTTTTGTCAGCGTGCCGTAGAAGGCTTGACGCGACAGTGCCGGAGTGGCGGTTGTGAGAGCCAAAACGGTGAGGAGTAATAGTTTTTTCATCGTAGTTGATTTTCAAAAAATCGCAAAGACGGGATTGCCAGGCAGTCCCGTCTTACGATTCGGTATAGGATGAATTAATTTGCTTGGCTATTAGCTTCAGCAATCATAGCTTCGCTGGGGATGAGGTAAAGTTCAACGCGGCGGTTTTGTGCTTGACCTTCCTTGGTGTCGTTCGAAGCTACGGGGTATTGATAGTCGTAGCCTTCAACCGATTTGAGGCGGCTTGCAGCCACGCCTTTCGATTCGAGGAAGTTAGCAACCGATTGAGCGCGTTGCTTGGAGATGCGTTTGTTCACTTCGAGCGTACCAACGTTGTCGGTGTGACCGCAGATGGCGAGGTCGAATTGCGGGTCGAGTTGGCTTGCGAAAGTAGCCAACGAGTTTTGAGCTGTTGTCGACAAGTTGATTTCGTTTGTTTTGAAAGTGATACCGCTGTCGAGAGTAACTTTGACGTATTGAACGCCGTCGGTTTCGCCTTTTTCAACTTTAGCACCTTCGATTTGTTTAGCTTGTTCGGCTGCTTTGTCCATCTTCTTACCGATGAGCACGCCTGCGCCTGTACCAACGGCAGCGCCAACAGCAGCACCGATGCCGGCACCTTTTCCTTTGCCAATGAGACCGCCGATGAGAGCACCTACGCCGGCACCGCTTGTACCGCCGATGATGCCGCCTTTAGCGGTGTTGTTGAGCGAAGAAGAACAGCCGGGCAACATTATTGCCAAGCATAAAAACGCGATTGCAAAAAGTTTGAATCGTTTCATAAAGGTAGAATTTTAGGGGTTGTTATTAAAAAAGAAAGCCGGCCGATACGTTTGACCGGCTTTCGTTGAGTTGTAGATTTAGAATTAATCAATGTTCGGGTTAAGCGCGTGCCATTGGTCGATAGCGGGAAGAACGCCCATGGCGATAACTTCGTCGCGAAGCGCGCAGAGGTGCTTGTAGCTTTCTTTCAAAGCCGCCATTTCTTCGGGTGTGCCGACAACTTCTTCGTAAGCGCAACCGTTAGCAGTGATAGTCACTTCGACAGCCATCATGATGTGGTCGTAGCCGTGGAAAGAAACGTAGCGACCTGCAGGCCAGCGGAAAGCTTCTCCACCCATAGCGGCGCGAATCATTTCGACAGAAACGTATGCCGGGCTTTGGAACGAAGAGCGACCGCGGAGGTTGATGATGTTTGCACCGCCTTTGATGGTCTTTTGTTGGATTTCAGCCCAGTCGGCTGCGGGAAGTTTGTCGGTGCCGATGAGGTCGAGCAGCGGAGTGCCGTTAACCTTTGCAGTCGAAGCAAATACAGCCATTTGCTCGCCGTGACCGCCGTAAGTGCGGCAACCTGTAACGGCGCTTTGCGGAATGTTGAAGTATTTAGCCAATTCGCTTTGCAGACGAGTGCTGTCGAGAGCAGCCAAAGTGTTGACTTGCGAAGGCTTCAAGCCCGAGTAGAGCAGGGTGATAAGACCTGTGATGTCGGCGGGGTTGAAGATAACGACAACGTGCTTAACGTCCGGGCAGTATGCTTTTAAGTTTTTACCAAACTCCTCAGCGATTGCTGCGTTACCCTTAAGAAGGTCTTCGCGAGTCATACCGGCTTTGCGAGGAGCACCACCTGAAGAAATAACATATTTGGCATCTGTCAACGCCTCTTTGATGTCGGTAGTGAAAGTGATGTTTGCACCTTCGAAACCGCAGTGGCGCATTTCCTCTGCTACGCCTTCAAGACCCGGTCCGTAGGGATCGTAAAGACAAAGATTAGGAGTCAAACCCATCATGAGGGCGGTTTGTGCCATGTTAGAACCAATCGCACCGGCTGCGCCGACGATTGTCAATTTTTCTTCTGTAAGAAACTTCATAATTGTTTGGTTTAAAGTGTTTTTATAATAAAGTTATTTATACTCTTGTTTGCGAACTTAGTGTACGGCAGCCCGTGCTGCGGGCTTGTTTCTATGTTCGTGCTACAAAGATAAAAAACATTCTCTAATCTTGGTATTATTTTTTGCTCAAAAATGCGAATTTTTATATCTATTTCGCCATTTTGTTAAATTAATGAAAAAATTCCGCAATTCTCAGTTGCTACAGCACGGGGCTCAGCAGCCTGACGAGCGATTCTTTGAGTTTTTCGAAGAAAGGACGGTGTCGCCAGGTTGTCGGATTGACTCGCGTGCACTTTTTCATATCGCGGATAAATATTTCTCGCATTTTTTTGTTGAACTCGCGGCTGTAGATGAATGCGTTGCATTCGAAGTTGTATTCGAAACTGCGGAAGTCGAAGTTGGTCGAGCCGGTGGTTGTAAATTCGTCGTCGACAATCACGACTTTCGAGTGTAGCATTCCGGGTTCGTAGTAGTAGATTTTGATGCCCGAGCGCATGCATTCGCTCAGGTAGGATGCCGAGGCGAGTCGCAGCGTTGTCGAGTCGGGGTTGCGCGGAATCATGATGCGCACGTCGACTTTCGACAGAGCCGCCGTCTGGAGCGCTATCAGAAGTCCCGACGTCGGCAGGAAGTAGGGCGTCTGGATATAGATGAGTTTCTTGGCGTTGCCGATGGCTTTTTGGAAGAGTAGGGCGATGTTGTGCCATTGTCCGACAGGGCTGCTGCCGACGATTTGTATGCCCGCCATGTCTGTTAGCGCGGGCTTGTAGCGATAAAAGTCTTCTTCGAAAGGTGGCAGCCCCATGAAGCACCAGTCGATGGCAAACGAGTGGAGAAGTCCGTAGACGCTTTGTCCGCAGATGCGGATGTGTGTGTCGCGCCACACGGAGGTCTTGCCGAGGTAGCGGTTGGCGATGTTCATGCCGCCGATATATCCCACGCGGCCGTCGATGACCGTCACTTTGCGGTGGTTGCGCCAATTCACTCTGGCGGCAAATTCCGGGAATGTCACTTTGAAGAACGGATGAATCTCCACGCCGGCTTCCGACATTTGTCGGTAGAATTTCTTGCTGACGCGGAAACTTCCGACGTGGTCGTAGATTACGCGCACAGCCACTCCGGCACGCGCTCGCTCGCACAAAATCGCGCTGATTTCCTGCCCTAATTCGTCATCTTCGAAGATGTAAAACTGGAGGTTAATCGACGATTTTGCCGACCTTAGGTCGTCTTTCAGCTGACGGAAGAGCGCCTCGCCGTCGATGAAGATGTCGATGTCGTTGCCGGGGTAGTAGACGGCGCCCATGAGCGAGTGTCCCAGCCGAATCTGCTGCAGCGAACTGTCGGACAGCGGCAACTTGGTGAAGTCGACCTGCTTGACCAACTCCGGCTGCAGAAGTTTGCGCTTTTTCATCTTCGAGAGCATGGCTTCGTTTTTGATGCTCCGCCCGAAGAAGATATAGATAATGAGTCCTACAACCGGCAAAAACAGAAGCACCGTTACCCACGCCAACGACCTTACCGGGTTGCGATTTTCGGTAATTACCACAACAGTTACCGATATAATCGTAATCCAATAGGCTGCCAAAATGATAAACGACAGTACATAATATGGCGAAATATCAGGCATTAAATTATTATTTTTCAGGTTGCTAAGTTATAAATTTTTAAAACTATATCCAAAAAAAATACTTAAATATTTGTTGTTGGAATAATTATTTGCTAACTTTGCGGTAATAAGAAAGGAAATATCTATGTCGAAAGTATTTTCATTGATATTGGCTATCGGTATATTCGGTACCGTAGCGACTGTTGCGCAGCCCGTCAAGAGGGAGGCTGTGCGGCATACTATCATTGTGTCTTCGACGCATCCCGGCACCCTTACCATAGAAAACTATACGCCCAAAAGCGTTACGTTTACCGTCTACTCTATTACCGGACAGGTCGTAAGAACCGTCGAGCTTAAAAACGACAGCACGACAATCAGTCTGCCCCAAGGGTTCTACATCGTCAAGAGCGAAAACGGTACGATGAAAGTTGCTGTCAAATAGCCCCGCTTATTAACCCCTTTATGATTCAATAACCACTTATGTCAAACACTTTAATCAGACTTGTCGCCGCTTCGGCTTTCGCATCAGCGGCGCTTATGCCTATGACCATTTCCGCACAATCGTTTCCGCAAATCTCCGAAGCGGAGATTAACGCCTATCCGACCTATAACGGCGGCGATTTGGAACTCACCGTCGACGCACGTGGCACGCATTTCCGCCTCTGGTCGCCCGGCGCAGAAGCCGTTCGCTTGCATCTCTATGCTACCGGCCGAAACGGTAAACCAATACAAACCGTCGATATGCAGAAGGCTGAGGCGGGTACGTGGACAACCTCGTTTGCCGACAAGCTTTATGGCAAATTCTATACATTCCAAGTCAAGGTGAAGGGCAATTGGCTTGCCGAAACTCCGGGCGCTTGGGCTAAAGCTGTCGGCGCTAATGGTCAACGTGCCGCTATTATCGACATGGCAAAGACCAATCCCTGCGGTTGGGAAAAAGATACTTATGTGACTACCGCAAAACAGACGGATGCCATCATGTATGAGATGCACCATCGCGACTTCTCGGCGCATCGCAATTCCGGAATTACCAACAAGGGTAAATTCGTTGCATTGACCGAAGAGGGTACGGTTTCAGCCAACGGACAACCGACCGGCATCGACCACCTCAAGCAACTCGGCATCACTCACATCCACATCCTTCCGTCGTACGACTATAACACCGTCGACGAAACTCAACTCGCCGACCGTCAATATAACTGGGGCTACGACCCGTTGAACTATAACGCTCCCGAAGGTTCGTATTCGACAAATCCCGAAGACCCGTATGCTCGTATTCGCGAAATGAAGCAGATGGTTATGGCTCTCCACCGCGCCGGAATCGGTGTGGTTATGGACGTGGTCTACAACCATACAGCCCTCGGCAACGAATCAAACTTCTCGCTGACAGCCCCCGGCTACTACTATCGTCATCGTCAGGACGGTTCCTACAGCGATGCTTCGGGTTGCGGCAACGAGACCGCTTCCGACCGCAAGCAAGTGTCGGACTATATCGTAGAATCGGTTAAATACTGGGCTACGGAATACCACATCGACGGTTTCCGCTTCGACTTGATGGCTATCCATGACACCGAAACCATGAATCGCGTAGCCGAAGCCGTTCGCGCAATCAACCCCAATGCCGTTATCTATGGCGAAGGTTGGACCGCCGGCGACAGCCCGCTGCCCGTAGAGCGTCGCGCTCTGAAAGAAAACGTGTCGAAAATGCCCGGCATTGCCGTCTTTAGCGACGACATTCGCGACGCCGTCAAAGGCCATTATTCGCGCGCCGAAGACTGCGGCTTCGCTTCAGGTAAGCCCGGACAGGAAGAAACTATTAAAATAGGTGTTGTCGCTTCGACCGCTCACCCGCAAGTCGACTATTCGAAAGGCAGCAACTCGAAATTTGCTTACGCATCGCAGCCGACACAAATAATGAACTATGTGTCGTGCCACGACGACCTTTGCCTTACCGACAAACTCCGCAAGTCGATGCCCGAGGCAACCGACTCGGTGCGTATGCGCGTGGCTCGTTTGGCTCAGACCATCGTATTCACTTCGCAAGGCACGCCGTTTATGTTTGCCGGCGAAGAAATCTTCCGCGATAAAAAAGGTATCCACAACACTTTCAAATCTCCCGACGACGTTAACGCCATCGATTGGAACCTGAAAGCCGACAACATCGAACAATTCAACTACTATCGCAACCTCATCGCTCTGCGAAAAGCGCATCCGGCATTCCGAATGGGCACCGCTGACGAAGTGGCGAAAAATATCGTGTTCGATAAGGTAAAAGTCGACAATCTCGTGTCGTACTCTATCAAGAATCACGCAGGTGGCGACGAGTGGGAGGAGATAAAATTGGTGTTCAACGGCTCCGACAAACCGCAGACAGTCAACGTGCCTAAGGGCAAATGGACTATCATTGCCGCCGACGGACGTCTTGACAAAGACGGTCTCGGCGAAAGCAAAGGCGGGAAAATCGAAGCTGCTCCCCAAGCCGCGTTAATCCTTGCAAGATAATGGACCACAACAAACAACGAATCACTCTGCGTATCGCCGATAAAAAGATTATCACCTATATAAATCGGCGTGATGAGGCTTATCTGAAAAAAGTCGAGGAGGAGCTTAACAACCTTTGGAAACAATTCAAAGTCACTCAGCCCGGACGCGACGAGGATGACTATCTGGCGCTTGTCGCGTTTCAGTATGCTAAGATGTACTACGACACGCTCGAGCAGAGTCGTAAACGCGAAGAGGCTCTGCAAAATTTCATACAAAAAGCCGAAAAGCGTATGGACGACATCCTCTTAGACGTAAAATAAACGACAAATACGATGTGGCAAGGCAATTTCGTCTTGCCGCATCTCTTTTTTCAGCCATTGAAAAATTTTTTTGAAAAAAATCAAACATTCCTCTTGACTCGTACCTTGGGTCAGGGATTATCTTTGCCGGCGAATCATTTTTTTACAACAATGGAAAAAGAAAAACAACTGACAATTGGAGAATTCGCACGACTCTGTGGTGTGACAGTCAAAACATTACGTCATTACGAAAAAGTAGGGCTCGTAGTGCCCGCCGTCGTCGACGACTTTACGCACTATCGCTACTATTCGCCGTGCCAAATGCAAAAGATGAATGCCGTCAAATCGTTGAAACGATTGGGCTTTCGCCTCGACGAAATAGCCGAAATCTTCGACGAAGAAACCATTCGTCCGGAGGCTGACGCGCTCGACGTGAAAATCGCTCAAGCAACCGAGCAAATCGAGGCACTTCGCCGACGACTGCGAGCACTGAAAGCCATCCGCAAGTCATACGACAACAAGTCGCGAAACGGCATAGAGTTTCGCGCGTTGCCCGAAATCATTGTGGCGTTCAATCGCCGACGCATCAGCGACTATATGGAATTGTTCGACTTTCTGCCCAACCAACTCGGACCGGAAATGGCGCGGTTGGGCTGTGAATGCACCGAGCCGGGTTATTGCTACGTGTCGCGTTTGAGCGACGACGCCGCCGACGGATTCGACATCGAATACGCCGAGCAAGTCGTCGAGGCGAAGAAGCAGTCGTCGCTCATCGCCTTCCGCACGGTCGAAGCAGTGCCGCTTGCCGCATGCTTGAACTACTATGGCAATTATGACGGACTCGACGAAGCGGCTCGCCGACTTACGGCAGAAGTTGAGGCTATGGGCTACCGTCCGGCGGCGCCGGCTCGCTATTCGTTTGTCGACGGCATCTGGAACCAAGCCGACCCCGCCAAGTGGCTTACCGTTTTGCAGCTCCCTGTAGCGAAGTAGCCTTGCCGACGGTGTCCCGCACCCGGAGTTTCGCAACAAAATCTTTGACATTTTGATTTTTTTTGTAAGTTTCGTTGTGAAACTATGAAAAAATCCTTATCTTCCTGACTTTGTCACTTTCGAGGGTTATAGCTCTGGCTATCAGGGTTAT
>JBJEDP010000354.1:0-2509 GCA_051872175.1 Candidatus Limisoma sp. | reverse complement strand
GATAAACTTGTCCATCTTTGCTTTGTCGCTGTTGTTAGCGGCACTGGCTGCAAACGAAGTCAAAGCAATCGCCGATGCAATTAAAATCTTTGTAAGTTTCATCAGTATTATATTTTATTTGTTAATTTCAAAATTACTATTTGCTGACTTCAAAGCCAAGTTTATTGAGGCCTTTTTGCACCTCGGGGCAGCTCATAAATAGCTTCCAAAGCAAGCCGCTGCGATGGTTCTCAATCATAGGAGCAATCGTGCATTGGTCGATAGCCAAATAGCGAGGCACGGTCCAGTTGTCTTGTTCGGAGAATGCATCGTAGAATCCGTATTTGCCCCAAATCCAATTGCCTTTGCTGTAGAAATACTTCAGCGCGCGCATCGATTCTTCGGGAGTGTACGGGAAGCTCGACAACGCAGCCGTCGGAGTGATTACGCCGATGTCGTTGCTCGGGCAGTGTGCCGTATAGCCAACGGTTGAATAGCTTGCGGTCAAACCCCAGCAGTTTTCGCCGTAGCCCTTGAAGTGTTTCGGGTTTTCGACGCAGTAAGCGTAGTCGCTTTTAGCGTGGTTAGCCACGACGTTCCAGTAGTTGGCATAACGGTCTTTGAGTCCGCGCGGGTCGAGACCGATGTATGAATAGTGCGCCCAGAAGAGCGGACCGCCGAGTTGTTCGGCATAGTTGTGGTTGAGCTCGAGAGCGTAGCCGTAAGGCTTTGCGTCGGTGGTGAAAGTGCCTTTGCGAGCCCAACCCTCGTGATAGCATTCAGCAGGGATTGAGTGCGTCGGCGATGCGGCACCGAGGATGTAGGTTATCAAGCATTCGTTATAGCCTTCGAGCGGGAAGTTCATATCCCATTCGTATTCGGGCGACCAGTGCCAATAGAGCACGTTCTGTCCGCCGCGGCGATACCATTCGAAGTCCATTTCTCTCCAAAGCTTGTCGATTTTGGCAGCGAGTTCTTTTTCCGACTTGTTGCCGTCTTTGACGTACTGACGCACGCAGAGAAGCGACTCCATGAGGAAGCAGCTCTCAACGAGGTCGCCGCCGTTGTCTTTCTTGCCGAACGGTTTCACCTTGCCGGTTGTACCTTCGAGCCAATGAGGCCAAACGCCGTGGAAGCGATCGGCACGCGCGAGGAAGTCGACGATTTTGTGCAGACGAGCAACGCCCTCGGCACGAGTGATGAAGCCGCGTTCCATACCGACAATCAGTCCGGCAACACCGAAGCCGCTACCGCCGATTGTTACAACTGTTTTATCGTCCTGGGGATAAACGCCGTCGAGGTGGATGCGTTCGCAAGCCAAACCGGAGGTAGGCTCTGCCCCTTCCCACATATAATTGAAGTGAATCTTTTCAATGTAGTCTAAAAAGTCGTCATCGTTGTCGAAAGTCGGGTGTGCTTCCGCTTCGGCAGTAATTGTCGCCACACCTTTCGCCGCTCCGTTGATTGGCAACAGAGCGACGAGCATGGCTGCCATAGAAACCAAAATTTTATTCATTTTCATAGTTCAGTAGTTTGTAAGTTTTATGTTATTTCACGATTTTGCTGAGATTCGAGCGACCGCCTTCGCCGAGTGCTTCGATGGCGAAATAGTAGTCGGTGTCGCGGTCGAGGCCGCGCATGTCGTAGCTCTCCGTACCATAAACAGTGATGGCGTTATAAAGTTTATCGGGAGCGATGCCGTAGTAGACGTTATAGCCATAAGCGCCTTCCGACGGACGCCAACTTATAATGGCATTGCGCGTGTCTGCCTTGTCGCGAGCCACCTTCAAGCCCTTAACATCGGCGGGACGCGTTTCGCCCAATCCGAACACGCGCAACTCCGACATGCAGAAGTTGCCCGACGGAACGTGCAGATTTTCCACCTTAATATAACGAGTCTTCAAGTCGGCTTGGATCTCGATATAGTCGTGCGGACAATCTTCGTCGTTGTCGCTTTTGTCGACTACGAGTTGCCAATCGTTGCCGTCAGCCGACGCATAGATGCGATATTGATAGTAGACGTCGTTGGCGCGGTTGTGCTGAACGCTCTTGTAGTCGTAGTAGTTGAGTTGGATAGCCTTAACGGTCTTTTCGGCGCCCAAATCCATCATCACCCATTCGCCGGGCTCGCCGGAGCGTGCCGACCAATAGGTACGCATACTCTCGTCGGAGAGATTCGATGCCACGAATGTGCTGTCGGTGCTCGATGCGGTAACTTTTTTACCGAGCGAAAGGAGCATCCAACCGGAGAAGCGGTCGGCAGGATTCTTAATGTCGCATTCAGCGTTCAGGTTGGGATAGTCGCCGAATGCGGCACTGCTGTACATCACGCCGTCGGCATCGAAAGCCGTCGGATAGAGACCGATGCGGCGCTCAAACTTATACTTGAGCGAGAGCATACAAGTCGACACATGCCAATAGTTGCCTTTCACGTCGCGGAACGTGCCGCCGTGGCCGCTACCCTGCACAAAACCGCCGGGCTTGTAGCTCATCGGGTTGTGACGTTGGTAGGTGAACGGACCGAGAGGCG
>JBJEDP010000353.1:0-2518 GCA_051872175.1 Candidatus Limisoma sp. | reverse complement strand
ACCTGCATTATTCATACTGTTCCGTCACGAAAGGGCTAACCGGCACGCATTAGCGTGAGCACAGCGATGACGATGCAGAATGTAGTAAATCCTACATTTAAAAAGGAAGAGCGAGCATTGCGCTAAGGTGTTGTCAGTTAGACCTTGCAGTAGGAATGGTATGAATAATGCAGGTTAAGGTGTTGTCAGTTAGTCATTGCAGTAGAAACTGTATGAATAATGCAGGTTAAATGTTCACTTTCACGCCGACGAAGAGCGAACGCGGCTTCATCGGACCGTAGATGTAGCCTGAGTCGCGCAGCTCGCCGCGGTCGAAGTCGTTCTGATAGCTGTTGAACAGGTTCTGAATGCCGCAATTGAGTTGCAACGTGGCGTAGTTGAACACCGAAAAATCGTATGCCACTTTGAGGTTGGCATCGAAGAATGCGGGCGTAGTTACCGCGCAGTCGACGTCGGTGCCCGAACCTTGAAGGTGCTGCACGAGCATACTGCCCGTAGCGGTAGCCGTCAGCGCCACGCTGAGACGTTTCGTCTGATTGTATTTCACTGTGGCATAGCCGTATACGTCGGGCGAGCGGAACATTCGTCGAACGGGAGCAACAGCGTCGTCTTCGCTCCACACCTCGGGTTGCTTGTAGCGGCTGCGTTGGTAGGTGACGCCGAATTGCATCTGGAATCGGCTGCCGACAACGGCTTTCGCCTCGAGATTGAGCCCCCACACTTCCGCGCCGGAGCCGTTGTAGCGCTCGAGCACCTGGTTGCCTTTCTCATCGGGCTCGTCGAGCAGTCGCAGCGCAAACACGTCGTCGAGATTCGTATAGAATGCCTCAAAGAGCACGTTCGTCTGCACCTTGCCGATGCTTTTATACCAGTCGACCGATGCGCTGAGGCTGTTCGACTTTTCTTGACGCAATCCGGGAGCAAGGATGGTCACCAGGCGGTCGCCGCCGACCACTGCCACGTGGAAGTCTTCGTCGTAGGCTTGCGGCGAGCGGAATCCCGTGGAGTACGACAACCGCAGATTGACGTTCTGCGAAGGATTGAAACGGATGTTGGCGCGCGGCGAAACGATGGCATTATCGATGAGCGAATGCTTGTCGACGCGTGCACCGATGAGAAAGCCCCAACGATTGGTGCGCCATTCGTTCTGCAGATATGCCGAATAGATGTTCACCTTCTGCGTCACGTCGTGGTCGTAGCCGATGGTCACGTCGTTGAGATAGTTGTAGTTATATTCCACTCCGGCGACAAATTCGGCAGGCATAAACCACAGCCGCTCGAAAGCGTGCGTATACTGTGCGCCGCCGACAACGACCAAATCTTTGGTACGTCCGTAGGCGTTTTCGTCCATACCGGTGCCGTAGTAGCTGTTGCGCAGCGTGTTCTGCATCGAAGCGAAGACGCTCATCTTGTTGCTGTAGTCGGGGTTGTGATAGTCGAACGTGAGGTCGGCGGCATGCACATTGTGGTCGGTCTGCTCGGCAACGTGAGCCATGTGCGGCTGCAAGTCGACGTTGTCGCCGCCGCGGCGATATTCGTGCGTGCCGTGATATTCGAGGGTAAGTTTAGTCAAATCTGATGTGCGCATGAACGAGCGAAGACCGAGTGTTTGCGTCTTCAAGACGGGGATTTCGGTGTAGCCGTCGCCATCGTGGTCGTAGCCGTCGCGCACGCGATTTTGCCCGAACACGAAAGCGCCGATGCGTTGGTTGTCGCTAACGACGGATGCGTTGAGCGTCGTGTTGTTGTCGAACGAGTTGCTGATGCCGGTCGACGTGAACGTATGCGCCGCCTCTGCGCTGTTGCTCAGCGGGTCGCGCGTGATGATGTTGACCGTGCCGCCGATTGCCGACGAGCCGAACAGAGCGGAACCGCCGCCGCGGATAACTTCCACACGGTCAATCATGTTCGCCGGAATTTGCTCCAACCCGTAGACGCCGGTAAGCGCCGAAAACACCGGACGCGAATTCATCAGAATCTGCGAATAATGCCCGTCGAGTCCGTTGATGCGCACTTGCGTAAAGCCGCAGTTCTGGCAATCGTTTTCGACGCGCACGCCGGGCTGGAAGTTGAGCCCTTCCGCCAGGCAACTTGCTCCGACGACGTCGAAAACTTGCGCGTTGACGATGTTGACAAGCGAACTGCTGTCGCGGCGACGCACCTCGCTCTTATTGCCCGTAACGACCACAGTCTCGATTTGGAAAACGTCGGGTTCGAGCTCGAAATTAACCTCCACGGTGGTGTTTTTTCGCACCTTGACGTTCGCCGTTTTCGACATATAGCCAATGCACGAAACCTCGATTTCGTAGTCGCCCTCGGGGACGTTTTTCAAGAAGTAGTGCCCCGTGGCGTCGGTGTTCGTACCGATACTTGTACCGAGCAGTCGCACGGTGACAAACGGAATATGTTCTGATGTTGATTTTTCTACGGTGTGACCCGAAATGTGAGCATCCGTCAGGCGTTCTGCAGCCGACAATGCCCCTACCGCCGACACAATGAGTGCCGACGCAAAAATGAT
>JBJEDP010000352.1:0-2520 GCA_051872175.1 Candidatus Limisoma sp. | reverse complement strand
TTCGGCATGGGCATCGACAAGCCCGACGTGCGTGTCGTTGTGCACGTCGACGTGCCGAATTCTATCGAAGAATACTACCAAGAGGCAGGACGTGCCGGGCGCGACGGTTTGCGCTCTTACGCCGTAATGCTTTCGTCGCCACACGACCGCGCCACCCTCAAGCGGCGAATCGCCGAAGCTTTTCCCCCGAAAAAAGACATCTACCTACTCTACGAGCGCGTGTGCAACTTCCTCGAAATTGGTATGGGCGAAGGTTTCGAGCAACTCTATGAGTTCAACCTCAACCTGTTCTGCACACAATATCAATACAACCCGAAGATTGCGCTCAGCGCACTGAAGCTGCTCACTCAGGCGCGCTATTTCGAGTTTATCGAAGAGGTTGAAACGCAGTCGCGCATCATGATTATCGCCGAAAAGCGCGAAATCTACGCGCTCAAGTGTCCCGGCGAGGAATACGACCGCATTCTCGAAATAATCTTGCGAAACTACACCGGACTCTACTCAGAATACGTCTTCATCGACGAATTCGCCATTTCCTACCGCTACAACATACCGCTACAGACCATCATCGACGCGCTGATTTTCTACAACCGCGAGCACGTGTTGCACTACATACCCCGCCGTCGTACACCTTATATATATATGACGAGCGCTCGCGTTGACCTCAAATATGTCGAGCTGCCGAAATCGGTCTACGAAGACAGCCGCGCGAGACTCGAAAAACGAATAAACTCGATTATCGAATACGCATTCAACACCGAAGAATGCCGCGAAGGAATCATCCTGAAATACTTCGACGAAAAGCCGGAGCCGTGCAAGCACTGCGACGTGTGCATAGAGAAAAATCCTCGGCAAAAAGACGTTGCCGAGGATTTGCAGAAGGGCATCTTCCATATGTTATCGTTGCAACCGCGAACGATATCGGAGCTGGCAGACACGCTGTCGTTTCGCCCTGAAGAAATAGTCAATATGGTGCGATTTTTAGTCGACGAGGGCTACGTAACCGTCAAAGACGGCAAATACACGTTGACCCGCCGTTAGCATTTGCGCTCGCGACGCATCCACAGGGCAAACCAAATCAGACTCACCGCCGTGCACGCAATTCCGGCAGGATATGCAATCGACGGCGACAGGTGGAAACATTCAGGCGCAATGAACAAATAAGTCGACGAAACAGCGGTCATAAACAGTGCCGGAATGAGCGACACCACAAACAACTTCCGCTCGCGCACCAGATAGACCGTGATAGCCCAAAGCGTAAACACCGAAAGCGTTTGGTTGAACCACGCAAAGTAGCGCCAAACCACGTCGAAACCGGCTTTGTCGGAGGTCGACCAAAGTATCAACAAAATGGTGACGGCAAAGATAGGCACGGTCAGCACAAGACGCTTGGCGATGGTCTTTTGCGGCAGCTTCAAGAAGTCGGCGGCAATAAGACGCGCCGTACGCAGAGCAGTGTCGCCCGTCGAAATCGGAGCTGCGATAACGCCGAGTAGCGCAAGGATACCGCCAACGGTGCCGAGATGCGTTTTCGTGATAGTGTCGACAATCACGGCGGCATTGTTTTCGTCCATACCGTTTTCGCCGAAGAAGCAAGTTGCCGCAGCCGCCCAAATGAGAGCCACAATGCCTTCGGTAATCATTGCACCGTAGAATGCCGGACGTCCGTGATGTTCGCTCTTAAGGCATTTTGCCATCATCGGACTTTGCGTTGCGTGGAAGCCGGAGATGGCACCACAAGCGATGCTGACAAACATTATCGGGAATATCGGGAACGACTCCGGATTGGGATGCGTATTGCTTACGCCGTCCCAGATTTCGGGGATTGCCGGATGGCTGATGAGCAGTGTCACCAAGATGCCAAGCGCCATAAAGATAAGCGCAGCGGCAAAGAGCGGATAGATGCGACCGATAACCTTGTCGATGGGCAACAGCGTGGCAAGCAGATAGTAGACGAAGATAACGACTATCCAGAAGTTAAGGTCGAGCGTTTCGGGCGTAAGTTTGGCAAGTAGCCCTGCCGGACCCGACAAGAAGACGACGCCGACAAGAATCATCAACAGCAGCGAAAACACGCGCATAACTTGCTTTGTAGGCATTCCAAGGTATCTGCCGACCGTTTCCGGAAGACTTTCACCGCCGTGACGCAGCGACAGCATACCTGCCAAATAGTCGTGGACGGCGCCGGCGAACACTGTTCCGAGCACAATCCAGAGGAACGAAGCCATACCGAATTTTGCGCCGAGAATAGCGCCGAAAATCGGACCGAGCCCGGCAATGTTGAGAAATTGAATCATAAAGATTTTCCACGTCGGCATTGGAATGTAGTCGATGCCGTCGGCTTGGCTCAGTGCGGGCGTTTGGCGATTGTCCGGTCCGAACACTCGCTCAACAAATTTGCCATATACAAAATACATGGCAACCAAAAAACATAGACACAGGATAAAGGTAATCATCTGTAGATTTATTTTAATGCAAGGACACCGACTTAGCCGATGTCCTTGCAATTATTTAGTTGTA
>JBJEDP010000351.1:0-2533 GCA_051872175.1 Candidatus Limisoma sp. | reverse complement strand
TGATTATTTTTGCTGAAATAATTTATGTAAAAAACTTAGTAATTGATACGCATTAATTTCTGCAAAGTTACAAAACTTTCTATATAAGAACAATTTATCATTTCTAAAAATAGGTTTAAAAACAGGTTTTTCAACACGGCTGCGCACTTTTTCTTGAGACTTGCACACTTTTGAGAGACAAAATATATCAACTCCCCCTCTCCGGCAAAAAAAGACGGCTATCTTCTCAGACGGCCGTCGGGCAAATGATAATGTAATTAAATGAATAGTAATTCTCAGAATTTCAAACAGTTATTGCTTGTAAAGCCTTAGCTGAACACATAACACAATTTAGTTATGAATCGTAAAAACTCTTATCTTAGAAGTGGAATTTACTTAAGTGTAAAAGTTTTTGTTTTGACGTCGCGAGAGTTCGGACCAACCATCACTTGGAACTCACCCGGCTCGCAAACATATTGGAGTTGCGAGTTGTAGAATTTGAGTTTTTCAGCGTTGATGGTAAACGAAACGGTGCGCGATTCGCCTTTGCGAAGGCTGATACGGCTGAAATCTTTGAGTTCCTTAACGGGACGTACAACGCTGCCGACGAGGTCGCGGATGTAGAGTTGCACAACTTCTACGCCGTCGTAGTTGCCGTTGTTTGTCACGGTAACGGTAGCGGTGATGGTGCCTGTTTCGGTCATTTCCGACTTGTCGAGCGTCAGGTCGCTGTAGTCGAAATTGGTGTAGCTCAAGCCGTAGCCGAAGGGATAAAGCGGTTCGTTAGGTGTGTCGAGATAACTTGTAGTAAACTTAGTGAACCATTTCGTTTGCGGTCTACCTGTGTTATACTCGTTGTAGCTCATCGGGCATTGGCCGACGGTGCGCGGGAACGAAGTAGTAAGCTTGCCACAGGGAGCATAGTCGCCAAAGACAACATCGGGGACAGCATCGGCAGTTTCACTTCCGCCGAACCAAACATTTAATATAGCGGGGACATTTTCGTTTTCCCAAGTAAGAACGGTGGGACGGCCTGCGAAATGAAGCAGAACGACGGGTTTGCCGGTAGCCAAGAGCGCCTTGAGGAGGTCGCGTTGAGCATCGGGCATTTCCAAGTCGGTACGGCTGCTCGATTCGCCCGACATTTCCGACGATTCGCCCAGAGCGGCAACGATGACGTCAGCCTTTGCAGCCACGTCGAGCGCTTCGCGGAGCATCTCTTCGTTGCTACGGCTGTCGCGCATTTCGCGGCCGAACATTGTTGCATCGGCTTCGCGAGCGGCGTCGTACATAAGGTTACAACCTTTAGCGTAGAGCACTTCAGCATTCGAGCCAACGGCAGCGCGGAAGCCTTCGAGAAGGGTTGAATATTTGTCGCTTACGGCAGCCACGCTCCATGTGCCGGGCATGTTGGCGCGTGTGTTAGCCAACGGACCTACGAGAGCGATTTTGCCGGTTTTCTTAAGCGGAAGGAGATTGCCTTCGTTTTTGAGGAGGACGAACGATTCGCGAGCGATGCGGCGAGCCTCTGCGCGGTTTTCGGCAGTGAAGATTTCTTTTGCCGGGCGCTTGGTGTCGCAATATTTATAAGGATTGTCGAACAAGCCGAGGCGATATTTCGCTTCGAGGATGCGGCGGCATGCCGTATCGATGTCGGCTTGCGAAACCTTACCTTCTTTGAGCGATTTCTCGAGTGTGCCGACAAATGCGTCCGACACCATATCCATATCAACGCCGGCACGAAGAGCCAATGCGCCTACTTGCTGCAAGTCGCCCATACCGTGAGCAATCATTTCGAAGATGCCGGTATAGTCGGTAACGACGAAACCGTCGAAGCCCCATTGATTGCGAAGCACGTCGGTGAGCAGCCAGCGGTTGCCGGTTGCGGGAATACCGTCGACGATGTTGAACGAAGCCATAACGCTTTGTGCACCGGCTTCGATGGCAGCCTTATAGGGCGGGAAATAGTCGTTATACATGCGCCAATGACTCATGTCGACAGTGTTGTAGTCGCGACCTGCTTCGGGAGCGCCGTAGAGGGCGAAATGTTTTACACAGGCGAGGATTTCGTCATTGTTTTTCAAATTGCCTTGATAACCGCGAACCATGGCTTCAGCGATACGAGCGCCGAGATACGGGTCTTCTCCGTTGCCCTCGGAGATACGTCCCCAACGAGCGTCGTGGCACACGTCGAGCATCGGGCTGAACGTCCAGTTGATGCCGTCGGCGCTACACTCGCGAGCTGCAATGCGTGCCGAAAGTTCGACAGCTTCCATATCCCACGTGCACGAAAGCCCCAGAGGTATCGGGAACACGGTTTCGTAGCCGTGGATTACGTCCATACCGAACAACAAAGGTATGCCGAGGCGGCTTTCTTCGACCGCTATCTTTTGAACGTCTTTGATACGTTCCACGCCTTTAAGGTTGAACAGACCGCCCACTTGTCCTTGACGGATGCGCGAAGCCACGTCACTGCTCTTGGCTTGTCCGGTTACGATTTCACCGGTCACGGGCAAATTCAATTGACCAAGTTTCTCTTGGAGAGTCATTTTCC
>JBJEDP010000350.1:0-12833 GCA_051872175.1 Candidatus Limisoma sp. | reverse complement strand
GGTTATAACCCTGATAGCCAGAGCTATAACCCTCGAAAGTGACAAAGTCAGGAAATTAGTGAAAACATAGCGCAATAGCAAATTTTTAACCGCATCTTTGATGCCAGCTGCGAAGCGGCCGATTAACCGCAACGTAGTTGCCGAATAACTTGCACTTTCGGAGATAATATCGTAATTTTGTCACGATAAAAAGAAGAATCGACCGTTTTTGCGGTCATTAAAACGATTATAGACTATGGATAAAAAGATTTTTACGTTTGCTTTAGCACTTTTGCTTATTTTATCGGGTTGTAGTTCTGTTCCTGTAACCGGCAGAAAACAAATTTTGCTGGTTTCGGACCAAGAAGTTCTTTCTTCGAGTTTGACTCAATACAACGACTATATGAAGTCGGCAACAAAGTCAACCAACAAGACACAGTCGGCAATGGTTACGCGCGTCGGACAGAAGATTGCCGCCGCGACGGAGAACTACCTGCGCCAAAACGGTATGTCGAGCGAGCTGAGCAACTTCTCGTGGGAGTTTAGTTTGGTGAAAGACAGCCAAGTAAATGCATTCTGTATGCCCGGTGGCAAAATCGTTGTCTACGAAGGGCTTATGAGCATTGTCGGGAGCGATGACGAATTGGCAGTCGTTGTCGGTCACGAGGTGGCACACGCCGTAGCTAAACACGCCAACGAACGTATGAGCCAACAAGTGATGGCTCAATATGGCGCGCAGATTCTCAGCGCAACGGTAGCCAACAAGAGTGCGATGGTGCAGACACTGGCAAGCGGGGTCTACGGCCTCGGCGCTCAGTATGGCGTAATGCTGCCGTTCTCGCGCAAACACGAAATCGAAGCCGACTATATGGGTACAATCTTTATGGCTATGGCAGGCTATAATCCCGACGTTGCCGTGACGTTCTGGCAAAAAATGTCGTCGTCATCATCGGCTAAAGTGCCCCAATTTATGAGCACACACCCCAGCGATGCTCAACGCATTGCGGAACTGCAGAAGGAACTGCCTACAATCAAACAAAACTATTATAAAAAATGAAACGTATCTCGTTAATTATCAATGTTGTTCTCGCCGTTGCGGTTTGCGCGCTCGCCTATGTGGCATTCTGCGGCAACGACAAAAGTCAGAACGACGCCGTATCTACAATCTTAACACGAACAAGCATCCGCGCCTACACATCGCAACCTGTTGAGCCGGAGAAAGTTGAAACTCTCCTACGCGCTGCAATGTCGGCTCCCACGGCAATGAACAAGCAGCCATGGGATTTTGTGGTGGTCAACGATGCAAAAGTGCTCGCCACACTTTCCGACAGCCTACCCTATGCCAAGATGCTCAAGCAAGCGCAGTTGGCTATCGTAGTCTGCGGCAACAAGCACAAAACCATCGAAGGCGACGGTGAAGCCTTTTGGATTCAAGACGCTTCGGCGGCTACCGAAAATCTTCTTTTGGCAGCCCACGCATTAGGTCTGGGCGCCGTTTGGACGGGCGTCTACCCCACCGAGCGAGTTGCTCCGGTGAGCGCTGTGCTCGGTCTGCCCGACTACGTCGTACCTCTTAATGTTGTGCCTGTCGGCTATCCCGCCGAGTCGCCAAAACCTAAGGATAAGTGGAAACCCGAAAACATTCACTACAACGCTTGGTAAAACAATGGCAGACAACTATTTGGAGAAGAAATTCGAAGAATATAACGCTAACCGAGGAAAACGACCTCAACCTAAACGCACCACGGCATTGCCAAAGGCGGGAACCATACAAATTAAGTTCCCGCCACGCCGTGTGTTCGTCACCGGCGGCGCACAAGGCATCGGACGCGCTATCGTTGCACGATTCTGCTCGGCAGGCTGCCGCGTTGCTTTCTGCGACATCGACAGCCGCGCCGGACAAGCAACCGCCGAAGCCACCGGCTCGCGATTCTATCCCGTCGACGTAACCGACGTAGCGGCGCTGCAACACGCCGTCGAAAACGTGATTGCCCTTTGGGGCGACATCGACATAATTGTCAACAACGTCGGAATCTGCAAATTCGAGCCGCTCGAAACGCTTTCGCTCGACGACTTCGACAAAACCGTTGCCACCAACCTACGCCCCGTTATAGTCACGGCGCAAGCCATGGCACGACATCGCAGCAGCCTTGCCGAACCATCGACCTACGGCAGAATTATCAACATCTCGTCGACGCGCCACCTTATGAGCGAGCCCGACAGCGAAGCCTTCGCAGCCACTAAAGGCGGTGTCGCCGCTCTTACTCACGCTCTGGCGGCTTCGTTGGCGAAATATCACATCACGGTCAACTCCATCTCGCCAGGGTGGATTGAGACAGGCAACTACGACTCGCTGCGCAGCGTAGACCACGAACAACACATGTCGCGTCGCGTCGGACGACCCGACGACATCGCATCGGCTTGCCTCTACCTGTCGATGCCCGAGAGCGACTTCATTACAGCCACCGACATTGTCGTCGACGGCGGAATGACCCACAAAATGATTTACGAAGAATAAAAAAATCGACAAACACATAGCCGCGCCCGCCGATAAACGATAATCGCTTTCCGCTTAACGATACTCCCGAAGTTGTTGCTGGAGTTTTTGCTTTGCAAAGAAGATGCGACTTTTGACCGTACCTAAGGGCAATTCCATCAACTCGGCGATTTCCTGGTACTTATATCCTGCAACGTGAAGCGAAAACGGTCGACGATATTCCTTAGGCAATTCGTTGACGGCTTGCGTAACTTCCGACAAGGCATAAGAGTTTTCGGGCGTTTCGGAGGCTTCAATCTGCGGCAAGTTCATCTGATAGAGGTCATCGCTCTTGTCGACCACCGTCTGCGAGCGAACCACGCGCCGATAATTGTTGATAAAGATATTACGCATAATGGTAAAGACCCAACTGCGGAAATTGGAATCGTCGACATACTTTTTCTCGTTGACAAGCGCTTTACACGTTGTGTCTTGCAGCAAATCGTGGGCGTCGTCATAGTTCGATGTCAACTTCAGAGCAAACGAGAGCAGATTGTCTTGTAAGTCCATCAACCTTTTATGAAATTCCGGTTTTGCCATAAGCCAATAATCTATGTTGCAAATATAATCACATTTATTTTACACAGCAAAGTGTAAAAATAATTATTGTGTAAATTTAAAATTCTTAAATACTTACAATAACCATTCTGCATTAATATACACAAAAAGCGTGCCACAATGACGTGACACGCTTATTTCTGACAAAATTCGGATGCCGACTAAGCTTCGTCGTTTTCAGGACGGAGACGGCGAACGACTTGTGCAGTCATCCACATTTCGCTGTCGTGAAGCGCCTTAAGTTCGGCATTAAGTTTTTCGCGATAGTCAGGTTGCGAGTTCGAATCGATAGAGCGTTGAGCCTCGATGCCGTCGCAAACCGACTTATAGAGCTTTTCGAACACAGGCTTAGTAGCGTCGTGGAACGGGCCCATCCAGTCGAGCGCGCCGCGTTGAGCGGTAGTCGAGCAGTTTGCATACATCCAGTCCATACCTTTTGCTGCGAAGAGCGGCATGAGCGATTGGGTAAGTTCTTCGACGGTTTCGTTGAATGCTTCCGAGGGAGTGTGACCGTGTTCGCGGAGAGTCTCATATTGAGCGAGCAAAAGACCTTGGATTGCGCCCATAAGCGTACCGCGTTCGCCGGTAAGGTCGCTGGTTGCTTCGCGTTTGAAAGTTGTTTCGAAGAGATAGCCTGAGCCGATGCCGATACCGAGAGCGAGGACGCGGTCGCGAGCCTTGCCTGAAGCATCTTGGTAGATTGCAAACGAAGAGTTAAGACCACGGCCTTCGAGGAACATTGTGCGCAACGATGTGCCCGAACCCTTAGGTGCTACCATGATAACATCGATGTCGGCGGGAGGTACAACGCCTGTGCGGTCGCTCCAGTTGATAGCGAAACCGTGCGAGAAGTATAATGCTTTGCCCGGTGTGAGATATTGTTTGATAGTGGGCCATACGGCGATTTGTGCTGCGTCGGAAAGGAGCAAGCAGATGATAGTACCGCGTTGGCAAGCCTCTTCGATGCTGAAGAGCGTTTCGCCGGGCTTCCAGCCGTCGGCAACAGCCTTTTCGAAAGTCTTGCCGGCACGTTGTCCGACGATTACGTTGAAACCGTTGTCGCGAAGGTTCATCGATTGACCGGGACCTTGTACACCGTAACCGATTACGGCGATTGTCTCGTCTTTCAAAATTTCACGTGCTTTTTCCAAAGGAAATTCTTCGCGGGTCATGACGTTTTCGTCAACGCCGCCAAAATTCATTATTGCCATTTTTGTTTAAAATTTTATGGTTAAAAAAAATGTTTGTTTATCGTTGAGTAAATTTAATTTTTGCTTTGCAAATCGGCTGACCGTCGACCACAATCTCGGCAGGACAGCAAAGCGGGTCGGCATCGTCGACGGCAACAGTTGCCTTCTGCCCGTAGTAGGCTTCTTTGACAAATGCGATGTCAAAGCGGCAGATGCGGTGACGTTCGTACCAGTCAATCTGCCAAGCGTTAAGCAGCGCGCAGATGTAGCGCACCGTGTTGACGTGGCGATTGAAGTCGATGTCGGTGTAGAGAAACGTGTAGTCCAACTGTCGGCGACTTGCCACCGTGCGCACACGTTCGGGCGGTGCGATTGGGCAACAGCGGTCGGCAATGTTGCTCTTGATGAAGCCCAAAGCGGCAATGTCGCAACTCTGACGCGTCGTTGAGTCGATAACCGACCAAATGGTGCGCGCATAGCCGAGCGTTGTGCCTTCGTCGTCGACAATCTCGAAGTTGCGCTCCGAGAAATGTCGATTGTACGATTCAATCCACGTTCTTACGGTGTAGTTTTCGCCAACGCGAGGGAAGGCGGTAATTTCAACAGCCATGCGCGACAGCACCCAGGCTTGATTGTCGCGGCTCAGACGACGATAGCCTACGCCCCAGCTGTCGGCGTGCAGCGTAGCCACCTCGATAAGGCGGTTGGCAAGCAGCGCAAACGGCATCTCCTGCTCGGCGTTGCATTCGCCGGGCGTGAGGTAGTAGGTGCGACTGAACAGGCTATTGTCTACTGATTGTTGCATTGTTGTTCGATTCGTTCGAGACGTTTCTCTTGATTTTCGAGATACATGTTTAGCAATTCTTCGTCGGTCTTCGTTACGGCGACGCGGCCGGAGCGCACGAATTGCAAGATGCCGTATTTCTTCAAGTCGTTGAACAGAGCACTGGTTTCGTCGCTGTGTCCGGTCATTTCGATGACGGTGAACTTACGGTCCATCTCAAGAATTCGCGCATTGTAGCGGCGGATGATTTTCTCGAGTTCTTTCTCGTCGAGGAGCTGTTCGGTAGGCACTTTGTAGAGCGCAATTTCTTGGTAGACGAGTTCGTCGTCGGTGTAGAAGAAAGAGCGCAGCACCTCGATGCGCTTTTCGATTTGCTTGGTCACCTTGGCAATCGTCGGACGGTCGCTCCACACGGTAATGGTAAACTTGTGAATGCCGGGGATTGACGAAGGCGACACCGAAAGGCTCTCGATGTTGAGACAACGCCGAGTGAAGATAATTGAAATCTGGTTCAACAGACCTACACGGTTTTCGGTAAATACCGTGACTGTATATAACTTATTCATCTGAGCGTATTAATTGTAGCGTTCGTTCGAGTTTAACAGAATGTTGTCGATGCTTGCTCCGGCGGGAATCATGGGGAACACCATATTGTTCGGCTTGATTTGCACGTTCAAGAGATATGCCGTGGGGCTTTCGAGCATACGGCGAATGGCGTCGTCGAGTCCGGCGCGGTCGGTAACGTCTTCGGCGGGTATGCCGTAAGCCTTGCAGAGCGTCACATAGTCGGGGTTGACCATCGGCGTTTGGCTGTAGTGCTCGTTGTAGAAGAGTTCCTGCCATTGGCGAACCATACCCAAGAAGTTGTTGTTGAGCAAGATAATCTTGACGGGCACCTTATATTCGAGAATGGTGCCAAGTTCTTGCACGGTCATCTGCAAGCCTCCGTCGCCGACAAACAAGCACACTTGACGGTCGGGCGCACCGATTTTGGCGCCGATGGCCGCCGGCAGTCCGAAGCCCATTGTGCCCAAGCCGCCCGAGGTGACGATGCTGCGCGATTCGGTAAACTTGAAGTAGCGCGATGAGAGCATCTGATTTTGCCCGACGTCGGTGACGAGCACAGCCTTGTTGCCGGAAGCCTCCGACACACGACGTGCCACTTCGCCCATGTTCAGCATTCCTTCGGTCGGGAACACTTCGTCGCGCACCACCTTTTCATATTCTACGGCGTCGGGACGCTCGAACGTGGTAAGCCATTCTTCGTGTCGAGCCTCGCCGACAAGCCCTACCAACTGACCGAGCACTTTCTTAGCGTCGCCGAGTATCGAAACGTGCGAATGGATGTTTTTATTGAATTCCGACGGGTCGATGTCGATGTGCACAATCTTCGCCTGACGGGCATACGTTGCACAGTCGCCGGTTACGCGGTCGTCGAAGCGCATACCCACGGCGATGAGCACGTCGCAAGCATTCGTGGCTACGTTGGCACCGACGTTGCCGTGCATACCTGCCATACCTTTATATAAACGATGGTCGGAAGGAATGGTCGACAGTCCCAACAGAGTGTTAATGACCGGGATGTCTGCCTTTTCAGCCAAAGCGAGCAGTTCGTTTTCGGCTTGCGAAATCATCACCCCGCGACCGGCAATAATCAGCGGACGAGCGGCGGCGTTGATTAAGTCGGCAGCCTCCGACACGGCAAGACTGCTGATTTCGGGGTCGGGGTCGTAACTGCGTATGTAGTTGCACTTTTCGTAACTCCAATCGAGTTTGCCGTTTTGCGCATCTTTGGTCACGTCGAGCACAACCGGTCCGGGGCGACCGCTGCTGGCGATGTAGAACGCACGCGACACTGCCCAAGGGATGTCTTCGGCGCGGCGCACCTGGTAGTTCCACTTCGTAACCGGCTGGGTAATGCCGATGACGTCGGTTTCTTGGAAGGCATCAGTGCCCAAGCCACGGCTGTCGGTCTGTCCGGAAATGACCACCATCGGCGTGCTGTCCATCAACGCATCGGTGATGCCGGTAATGGTGTTTGTGGCACCCGGTCCGGAAGTCACCAAGGCAACGCCGACACGTCCGGTCACGCGGGCATAGCCCTGAGCGGCGTGAGTGGCTGCCTGTTCGTGACGCACCAAGATGTGGCGCAACTTATCAGTATAGCCGTAGAGCACATCGTAGACAGGGATTATCGCGCCGCCGGGATACCCGAACACGGTGTCGACACCTTCTGCAAGTAAGGATTTTATCAAGGCTTCTGCGCCTGTTATCTTTTCGTCTATCATAGTTTGCTGTGATTAATCAATTATTCTTACGCCACCCTTGTCAGCCGACGACACCATAGCGGCATAGGCGCGGAGGGCTTTCGACACCTCGCGATTGCGCTTTGTCGGAGCAAAAGCATCACGTCCGCGGGCGAGTTCGGCGCTGCGTCGCTCGGCGAGTTCTTCGTCGCTGAGGCGCACTTCGATAGTGCGGTTGGGTATGTCGATTACGATGATGTCGCCGTTGCGAATCAGTCCGACGTTGCCGCCGGCAGCCGCCTCGGGCGAGATATGCCCTATCGACAAGCCGGAAGTACCGCCCGAGAAGCGTCCGTCGGTGATGAGCGCGCACTCTTTGCCGAGGTGACGCGATTTGATGTACGATGTCGGGTAGAGCATTTCTTGCATACCCGGACCGCCTTTGGGGCCTTCGTGGGTTATCACTACGACGTCGCCCGACACCACTTCGCCGCCGAGGATGCCTTGCACGGCGTCGTCTTGCGACTCGTAGACTTTTGCCGGACCTTCGAAGTGGAAAATGCTTTCGTCGACGCCTGCGGTCTTAACCACGCATCCGTCGAGGGCGATGTTGCCGTAGAGCACTGCCAAACCGCCGTCTTTGACGTAGGCATGCTCGAAGTCGCGGATACATCCGCCGGCACGGTCGCTGTCGAGGCTGTCGTAATAGTTTGCCTGGCTGCCGAGCACGATGCTGCGCACGTTGCCCGGAGCGCTCTTCCACAGATGTTCGGCTTCGGCGCCGAATGCGCTGCCACCGATGGCATAACGGTCGATGGCTTCGCCGAGAGTCAGTCCGTCGACGCGGCGACATGCGGTGTCGACAAGTCCGTTTTTCGCCAATTCCGACATAATCGACATAATGCCGCCGGCACGGTTGACGTCTTGTACGTGATATTTAGAGTTGGGCGACACTTTGCAGAGCACCGGAGTGCGACGCGACAGCGCATCGATGTCGCTCATCGTGAAGTCGACGCCGGCTTCGTTGGCGACGGCAAGCAGGTGGAGCACGGTGTTGGTGCTGCCTCCCATAGCGATGTCGAGCGCCATGGCGTTGAGCATTGCCGAGCGTGTGGCTATGCTTCGCGGAAGAACCGACTCATCGTCGTCGCGATAGTATGCGTAGCAGTTTTCAACGATTTTTTGAGCGGCACGGCGGAAAAGTTCGCGGCGGTTTTCGTGAGTAGCCACAATGGTACCGTTGCCGGGCAGAGCGAGTCCGATGGCTTCGTTAAGGCAGTTCATCGAGTTGGCTGTAAACATACCCGAGCAGCATCCGCAACCGGGGCAACCGAGTTGCTCGATTTTGGTCACCGTTTCGTCGTCGACGGTGGTGTCGGCAGAGTCAATCATCACGTCGATAAGGTCGAGCGGACGGCTGCCCAAATGCCCGGCTTCCATCGGTCCGCCGGAAACGAATATTGTAGGAATGTTCAAGCGCATCGACGCCATAAGCATTCCCGGCGTAATTTTGTCGCAGTTGCTTATGCACACCAGCGCATCAGCCTTGTGGGCGTTGACCATATATTCGACGCTGTCGGCAATCAAGTCGCGCGAGGGCAACGAATAGAGCATACCGTCGTGCCCCATTGCGATGCCGTCGTCGATGGCTATCGTGTTAAACTCGGCGGCAAAACATCCGAGTCGTTCTATTTCTTGTTTGACAAATTGTCCAATCTCGTGCAGATGCGTATGCCCCGGCACAAACTGTGTAAACGAATTGGCAATGGCTATCACCGGCTTGCCCAACTGTTCTTCCTTCATGCCACAGGCTCTCCATAGGGCTCGAGCGCCTGCCATTCGTCTTCCTTGCGTGCTCTGCGCACTTCTTAGTGGTTTGCTCATTTCTTTTATATCATAAAAAAACCTTTCCGTATTAGTTTGAGGAAAGGTCGTCGGTTTCTAATTTCTGCAAAGCGTTATGGCACAAACTACCGTTCCTCATCTGCTCGCGTTTCCACGACAACTGAAGATAGCACAATACCAATGACGTGTAGATTCACCATAATACTTGTTCTTTGTTTTCGCTTGCAAATTTATCTATTTATATTGTCAATTGCAAATATTTCACGCATAAAATAGATTAAAAACGTCAAAGTGTAACAAATTTCCATATCAGATTGCACAAATTTGACGCAAAAGTGCACCTTCGGCGATAAATCGGCGCAAAAAAACGATAGCCCTCCGGATGTCCGAAAGGCTACACGCTATTGATAGGAAAAATATATTCGTTCAGTTATTATTTCAAAGCGTCCTTCACTGCGTCGTTAGGAACCATTTCTTCTTTGAACACATATGCGCCGGTCTTCTCAGAGCGTACAGCTTTGATAACTTTGCTATAAGTACGACCTTCACCGGTCTGGAGTGTTGCGACGGTTTTCTTTGCCATATCCTATGATTATTTTATTTCTTTGTGAACAGTTACACGTTTGAGGATGGGGTTGTATTTCTTCAACTCCAAGCGCTCTGTTGTATTCTTGCGGTTCTTTGTTGTGATGTAGCGCGAAGTTCCGGGCATACCGCTATCCTTCATCTCTGTGCATTCGAGGATTACCTGAACTCTATTGCCTTTTGCTTTCTTTGCCATCGTTATTCTGCTGTTTTAATGCTTGTTAAGTAACCTTTCTCAGCTGCTTGACGTATTGCTGCGTCAAGACCCAGCTTGTTGATGGTGCGGAGTCCTGCTGCTGATACTGTAAGACTAATCCAAATCTGTTGCTCTACCCAGAAGAATCTTCTGTTGAACAGATTGGCTTTGAATTTGCGTTTCGTTCTTCTCTTTGAGTGAGAAACGTTATTACCTACGGCCGCTTTTCTGCCTGTAATCTGACAAACTTTTGACATGGCTATATTCGTTTTTTTATTATTTCTATTAATGTCCTCAAAACAGAGTGCAAAGTAAGCAATTTTTTGCAAACTATCCAAATATTTGAATCACTTTCTGCTAAAAAATTTTGATATTTACTTATTTTTAAGCATTATTCTTAAGCATCTTAATGAGTTGGATAAGTGCAATTGTCGTCGCGTGATTGATTACTCGGCTGCGATTGCCGGCAAAGTGATAGACTTTTGCCTCGACAGCTTCGCCTACGCGAGTGGCTATCCACACGGTGCCTACGGGCTTCTCGGCACTGCCTCCCGACGGTCCCGCGATGCCGGATGTCGCTATGGCGCAATCCGTGCCAATGAGTCGGCACGCACCGTCGACCATTCCGCGCACCACCTCTTCGCTAACGGCGCCGACCCGCGCCAACGTCTCGGAATCGACGCCGAGCACGTCGGTCTTAACGGCGTTGGCATACGACACCACGCTGCCGAGATAGTAGTCGCTGCTGCCTGCCACGGCGGTTATCTCGTGCGCCACGTTTCCGCCGGTGCAACTCTCGGCGGTCGAAACGGTCAACCCGCGGCTGCGCAACATGTCGCCAAGGATTTCGGCGGGCATCTTATCTTCGTCGCACACGATGCTCTCGCCGATGACGTCGTGCAACTTCCGACCTTGTTCGTCGAGCAGCGCCACCACCCTATCGCGATTGTCGCCGATGCCAGTAAGCCGCAGACGTATCATTCCCGGCTTAGGCAAGTAGGCAAGATGCACCTCCGACGGCATTTCGCGCTCGATGTCGGCAAGTTTGCCGGCAAGGACCGACTCGCTGTGGTCG
The DNA here is from genome assembly GCA_051872175.1 of Candidatus Limisoma sp. Lineage (GTDB taxonomy): Bacteria > Bacteroidota > Bacteroidia > Bacteroidales > Muribaculaceae > Limisoma. The sequence continues at coordinate 1,839 of JBJEDP010000350.1, read as the reverse complement.
ATGACAACGAACGTGCGATGCTCTACGGCAAAACTTACGTCGAAGCGCTCGCGCAACTGCGGAAAAACTTCCGTGCGAAACATTTCCTCGGTCTCGAAAGGAACGCCGGGCATCGACACAAGTACCTTGCCCTGACGTTCGAACCACATCAACGGCGCCGTTCCTACACGGTTTTGGATAACGCGGCACGACGTCGGTACGTAGGCTTGCGCCGCCGTCAGCGGATTTATCTTCAACCCGCGTTTCGCAACCACCTCGAGCACATTCGCCTCGACCGACTTGTCGTAGACGAGCGTTCCGCCGAAATAGTCGCAGAGGGTTGGCTTGGTGATGTCGTCTTTCGTTGGTCCGAGTCCGCCGGTGGTAAGCACGACGTCGGTTTCCGACATTGCAGCATCGATGGCACGGCGAATCTCCTCACCGTCGTCGGCAACAACGCGCACACTGCGCACGCGCCAGCCGTAGGGATTTATCATTTGGGCTATCATGCCCGAATTGGTGTCGACAACCTGCCCGATGAGCAGTTCGTCGCCTATTGCGATAATCGATACATCCATAATAACGTTACTTAAAGTATAAATCGAACGATGGCAATCGGTCGACCGCCACCGTTTCGCAGTGCAAAGTTCGCAATAATTTTTATTGTAGCAAAAAAAAATTTATGCCCAAGGTTTTTGTTTGGTATGATTAACAAAATCGCAAATTTTTAGTTTTTGTTTGGTATGATTAATAAAAAATCATTATCTTTGCTGCATGAAGATAATTGCACGACATAAATATATTGACCACATCCTCAAGTTTATCGGCAAGGGGATGATTATCGCGCTCACAGGGCAACGCCGTGTGGGCAAAAGCTATATCATCCGTCAACTTGTAGACGAAATCGAGGCACACCATCCCGACGCAAACATCATATACATCAACAAAGAAAAGACAAAATTTGCCGACATACGAAATGCCGAAGACCTTTCTACCTACATTAATAACAAACTGATAGACGGCGGCGAAAACTATCTGCTGATTGACGAAGTGCAAGACATCGACGGTTTCGAGGTTGTGCTACGAAGTCTTAATGCCGACGAAGAATGCAATATCGTCGTCACCGGAAGCAATGCCAAGATGCTTTCGTCCGAACTGTCCACCTATTTGGGAGGCAGATACATAGAGATACACATTCAAAGTTTGTCGTATCGCGAGTTCCTGACGTTCCACAATCTTGACGATTCCGACGAAAGTCTTCTAAAGTATCTCGAGTACGGAGGACTTCCCCATCTTTACCGCCTCGGACTCGAGAACGACGATATGGTGTGGGAGTATATTCAAAACATTTATAACACAATCGTTCTCAAAGATGTGGTAAAACGAGAGGGACTGCGAAATGTCACACTTTTTGAAAACCTTATGTCGTACGTCAGCGACAATATCGGACAACTCGTATCGGCGACTTCCTTGTCGAAATATCTTAAATTGCAGCGCGTCGAGCTAAATACTCTTTCCGCCATCAACTACCTCAAGTCGGCTTCGAATGCTTATATTATCAACAAAGTGCCGAGATTCGACATCCACGGCAAAAAATTGTTGGAAACGATTGACAAATATTATTTCGAAGACTTGGGATTGCGCAACCTGCTTGCAGGAAAGAATCGCAGTGTTGACATTGAGAAAGTTATAGAAAACTGCGTCTATCTACACCTGAAAAATTTAGGATATAAAATATTTGTCGGCACGCTTCCGTGTGGCGAAATTGATTTTGTGGCACAAAAGAACAATTCTACTATCTATCTGCAAGTGGCATATCTTATTTCCGACAAAAAAACGACTGATAGAGAATTTGGCAAC
>JBJEDP010000349.1:0-13041 GCA_051872175.1 Candidatus Limisoma sp. | reverse complement strand
GCAACCGCTGCTCCCGACGAATTTCTGATTTGGGTGACCCATTGTCAAAGTCAGGTTCCAAGTGTTCCACAACGCCTAACAGTATTGTTCCTCCGTAGGTATTTGCAAAAGCAGAGTAAGTGTCCCATAACGAATTAGGAACACTTCTTTTCGCTTGTTTGCACTCAAGTGTGACACGCTCGCCTTGTTGAATAATATCAAAGATATTTATAGTCATTATTGAATTTATGAGATTATATAATTCATATTTTTTATGTCACAATATAACATTTATTCATTACTCATGTTATGCGAATTTGACATTTTCGGCTGAAAGTTACATAAAAAAAGATGAATGGCACACATAAATTTCCCCAAAAAGTTTTTTTGCTTTAAATATCGGCAGAAATTTCGGTTCACAATTTGCCGATAGCTTCTGAGTGCGGAGCGGCAACCGCGACAATCGCCAAACGCTCTCCACCCCACTCCATGCCCGGTCGCGGCGAGGTGCGACCACACAAACACCTCACAATCAATGCGATAACATCATCGTAAGATACCTGATAACCGCGACGAAGATACCTGATAACATCATCGTTGGATGCCTGATAACCGCAGCGAAGATGCCGAATAGCCCGAAATAGTAGCGTCGTCGCTGATGCTCACGCACCGGCGACGACGTCGAAGAAGTGTTGTTACTGATTGAATGTGTTATTTGTGAGTTTTATTGAGCGTGAAATTACTTGCTTTTTTGTGTACGCGATTCGTCAACGTTCTTCTCGATGCTCTTTGCTTGGAACATCTTGCCGACATTGAAGTTGTAGGTCAGCGATACGGAGAACGACACGGGTTGCTTGATGCTCTGTGTGCTCGTGTACGAGTTTTTGTCGTTGAAGCCTTTGCCGACGGCGTATGTGGTGAAGCGCGTAGTGTGGCAGAGGATGTTGTTGGCGTTGATGGCTGCCGTCCATTTGCGGTTGGCGAACGATTTCTTGATGCCGGCACTCAAGAAGCTATACGGATTTACGCTCATCGTAGCGTCTTTGTTGCGGTTCGACTGGAAGTAAGAAGCTGAAATGTACCAGTCTTTTGGCAGTTGGAATCCGGTGTTGAACGAAACGTAGAGGTTGTTGGCAAACGTCTTGTCGCCATCGGCGTTAAGCTGGATTTGGCGGTGCATATAAGTCACGTTGGCGTTGAAGTTCCACCATTTTGTAATTTGTACGGGCAGGTTGACGTTGGCACCGAGCGACACGTTCTTGTCGAGGTTGATGTTTGTAAAGAGCACATTACGCGGGTCGTTTTCGTCGGGCATAGTTCCTTGCGCAGTCGGGTCGGTGTCGACTTGCCACCAGAGCGACAGGCTGTATTTGTATTGCATCGTGAAGTTCAACGACAGGTTGTTGCTGTAGGTGGGTTTCAAGTCGGGGTTACCGCATTGATAGAACATGTCGGACACCTTTGTGCGAATCGGGTTGAGCGCCCAGAACGACGGGCGGCTGATGTAGCGCGCATAATTTGCGGAGATAGAGTTTTTCGACATTTCGTCGAATTTGTAGATAATCGACGCGTTGGGGAATAAGTCGAAGTAGTCTTGGTCGACCTTGTTTGCTACGTTTTCGATGTCTTCGCAGCCTTGGTAAATCATCTTGTTGTGGCTGTTGCCGGTGAAATATTCGCCGCGGAGACCGGCAACGATGCCGAGGTGCTTGATGTTGTAGGTCGTCTTGGCGTAGATGCCGAGGATGTTTTCGTTGTAGTCGTAGTTGTGGTTTTTGTCGAAGTTGCAGGCAAACAATTCGCCGTAGTCGGAGTTGTTGTGCATCTTGTTGAAAGTATACTTTGCGCCGGCAGCGAAGCCCCATTTGGGCGAGAAATGCTTGTCGAAGTCGTAACTGATGTTTGCCACGTCGTAGGTGGTGATTTGGTTGCCGTTTTCTTTGTCGACGACGGGCTCGTCGTCGGGATTGACGAACGTGCGCATAATGTTGTCGTTGTCTTGGGTGTTGTGCGAGTTGTTGTAGTTTGCAATCACCTTCATCGTCGAGCCGAGGGTGTCGAGTCGGTGGATGTAGTTGAACGTAGCGTCGATGTAGTGCGAAAGCATGTGTGCGCTGTATTCACCGTTGATGGTTTTGTCGGCGAGGGTGGCGCGGGTCATCGTCTTGCCGGGGTTTTTCCAGCCGTGGTAGTAAACCTCGAGACCGAAAGAATTGTTCTTGTTCGGGTCGTAGAACACGCCGGCATTGACGTTGCCGTAGAGGTTGTTGTCTGCCGTCATTTTGGTGGTGTTGTCATAACGGCTGCCGTCGGCATAGTCGGTAGCCTGCGTCATGTCGATGTTTTCTTTGGGCGTATAGTTCAACGTACCGCGCAAGGTGTAGGTCCAGTTGCCTTTTTTGACGTTCAGCGAAGCGTTTGGCGCAAAACTGAGTTCGTTTTTGCTGATTTGAGAGCGTATTCCTGCGCTACCCATAACGCCGTCGGTACGCGCTTTCTTCATCGTAATCTTGATGATGCCCGCCGACGAATTTGCGCTGTATTCGGCACCGGTCTGCGGAATGATTTCCACTTTGGTGACTTCTTCGGCTTTGAGGTTGCGCAGGAATGTCATCAGTTGGTCATCGCTCATCTTCATCTCGCGATCGTTGACGTAGACCTTCGTGCCGCTCTTGCCGTTGATAGAAATCTTGTTGTCGTTAATCCATACGCCCGGGACGTCGCGCAGCAGTTCTTCGCCGTCTTTGCCAATCGCACCCGGCATGTTTTCGACGTTCATCACGAATCGGTCGGCTTCTCGGCGAATCGCCGATGCGGTGACGTTGACTTCTTTGAGCACCGCCGAATTGGTCTCCATTGTGGCGTCGACGCGCGTTTTGCCTTTGACGGTTGCGCTCTTTTCGGCAGACTTATAGCCTACCGACGAAAATACGAATTTATATGCTCCGTCGGCGACGTTCATCGTGTAGCCGCCGATGCTGTCGGTCACTGTGCCTGCACATTGTTTCGCGTCGCGGAGGGCAACCACGGTGGCGTATTCCACCGGGTTACCTTTTTCGTCGACTACCTTGCCGTTTACTACGCCGGCATTCGCTGCCGTTGCGGCAAGCATCAGGGCTGATATAATTGCTAATCGTTTCATTGTTTGTGTTGTAATTGTGTTGCTGCTGTGCTTTAGACGATCGAAGATGTCAAAAAGTTGCAACGGTTGTGTTGATTGGGTTGATTGAGTTGAAAAAATGTTGTTTTATTGGTGTTGTTTGTTGTAATTGTCGACAATTTCGTCGATAGAGATGCCCAGGAGGCTCATCTTGCGGAAGAGTTCGGGCAGGTCGCCTTCGATGAATTCGCGTTTTCGCATTTGCTGAATCGTAGCGCGTGCTTGCGGGCTGACGAAGTAGCCGATGCCACGGCGGTTGTAGATAATCTCCCGACTCTGGAGGTAGTCGAACGAGCGTGCTACGGTGTTGGCGTTAACCTCGACGGTGGCTGCGTATTCGCGCACCGACGGGATGCGGCCGTCTTCGGGATATACCTCTTGCAAAATCTCGTCCATTATGCGGTCGGCGATTTGCAAATATATTGGTTTACTTTCTTTGAAATTCATAATATGCTTATAACATGTTTTTAAGATTGCGAATCACTTGAGCGCGGCGGAACAGTCTGTAGCTCAGCCAAGTATTGAAAATTGCGAGGGCTGCGAACACGCCGGTTGCCGTGTCGATAAGAATCATAAAGTTTTCTTTGGTAATGTCCATTTCGAATGCCGAGATGAGCGAGAAGAGCACGATGTTGCCCAAGATGGTGAGGACTGTCATAGCGGCTACGGTTTTGATGAATGCGTTCTTATACCAGATGTTGCCGCCGAGCATGTATATGGAGTAGGCCCAAATGACTACCATCAAGACGAACATACCGCCTTCGAAATCGGTCATTATGATTCCTTTGAGGTCTAACGTCGGACCGCTGAAGTCGAACAATTCAGCCATAACCGTGCCGAACATCGGATGGTAGAGGTCCGGATTGACGTACATAAACGGCATGAAGAGGTAGCGGCTCGCCGTTGCCAGTGCCAATGCGATGATTGCGGTAATCCAGAAGCCGACGGTAGCCATAAGCAGTCGGCTGACAAACTTCTCGGCGTTGGTTGCCGGCAGCATCAAGTAGTTGATTCGCGACGTTTTAGTCTCCATCGGCTTCATCATCTGCGACAGATAGACCATCGAAACCACGCCGCATACGAAGGCGACAACTCCGCTGAAATTATGAATCGTTATTGCGCTCGGTATGCTGGCATCCGTTGTCAGCAGCGTGAAAAACAGCGTTACCAAGAACGTTCCGTAGATTGCCAACAGGCGGAAGACGTGTTGCTTCCAGTTTACGCTATATTCTCTCTTGAGCAGAAGTCCGAGGCGAGTCAGGCTGAATGTATTTTTTGTTGCGTTCATTGTCTTTTGGGTATTATTTGTTGATAATTTGGGTCATTTTTTCTCGATTTGAAAGCATTGCGTTGAAGAGCAGTTCGAGGTTGAGGTTGTTCTCTTCGCCCTCGCGATTCTCCAGCACCACGCTGTTGCCGTTGAGCGACTGCTGCACATAGAGCGCGTCGTCGGTAGGCTCCGACAGTGGCTGCTCGGCGAAGCAGAACTTCTCGGTGAGCTCCATGCAAGTCTTGTCAATGAGCACTTCGCCGCGGTCGAGCATCACCACACGGTCGAGCAGGTTTTCGACGTCGCGCACCTGGTGAGTCGAGATGATGATTGTACGCTCGTCGTTCATGCCCGACGCAATCACCTTGCGCATCTGGCTCTTCGACGGAATGTCGAATCCGTTAGTCGGCTCGTCCATCAGCAGGAGTGACGTGTTGGTTGCCAACGCAAAGCACATAAACGCTTTCTTCTTTTGACCCAACGAAAGTTCGCCGAGATTGATGTTGATGTCCATATCGAAATGCTTCAGACACGTGTCGAGCACCTCGCGGCTAAACTTCGGGTAGAACACCTCGTTAGCCTTCACATAACTGCTGAACGACACCTTCGGCAAGTCGAACTCCTCCGGCACGATAAAGATGTCGCTCAGCACCGACGGCTGGCGGCGCGACACGTCGATGCCGTTGAATGCGACAGAACCTTGGCGAGCGCGCAATAGTCCGCACATCAAGTAGAGTAACGTCGATTTGCCGGTACCGTTCTTGCCCAGCAAGCCGTAGATTGAGCCGCGTTCGAAAGTCAACGAGAAGTTGTCGAACACCTTGTGGTTTTTCCGACCATAGTCGAAAGTCAAGTCGCTGATTGTAATTAAATTCATTTCCTCCATTGTTTTTTCCTTTTTTTGAGATTCCTGAACCGGGTGGGTTTCATGAGAGATTGAGAGTATTTTGTTTCAGCACCCGATTCAGAAATCATCGTTTTTGAGTTAATTGATTGAGTTTTTTTGTTAGTTCTTGTTTTGTTGTTTTAGTGTATTAGTTGATTAGTACACTGCAAAGGTAAGCACAAAAATCACATCTGCAATAGGAAAAGGACACTTTAACTTTTGTTAACACGAGATTTTTTGTGTAGATTGGCGTATGGTGCTGAATATCAACAAATTGGATGCACGAGCTTCGGAGATGCTCGGTTGTGGGGATGTTAAGCGGGTTAGCGCCAAGATGCTAGCTCGAAGAGCTTGCGGCACTCGGTTAGCTTGCCGCCTGCGGCTAGGTGGGGAGGCAACTGATAATCAGCACAATGAGCTAAATTGTATAGATTTTGCTCATTGTAAAAATGCTAAGTTGGAGACTTTGCAAGCCGACAAACGATAATATCCAATGTGTGCAAGGTAATGCTGCGCCTTGCTTTGGTTGGTTATAGTCAATCCTCTAGCCTGAAGCAAAGCGACTAATTCACTTTCGTCTTTATATGGTTTGGTAAACGGTATTCTTGTTATCATGGATAATAAAAAAAACGACCCGCTCATTTGAGCATCGTTGAGAGGCTTGGCGGGTTCTAGTGATGCAAAAGTACGGATTCTATTTGATTTATAAGAATAATAGACTGTTAAATTTACTTACCGATGTGAGAGCGCAGAGCGGCTCATCCATCCCATTAGCCCCACTCTTACCTCTTACCTCTCACCTCAGCGCCGAAGGCGCCTTCTCACCGCAGGTGTTTGGTGTCGAGGTATGCCTTGACGAGGAGCCAGCCGGCGAGGATTGTCGCGAGGAAGTCGCTGACGGGCATGCTATACCATACGCCTTCGACGCCGAAAATGGGCGGCAGGATGGCGATGCCGGGAAGGAGGAACACGAGTTGTCGCGACAGCGACAGGAATAGCGCCGATTTGGCTTTGCCTATCGACTGGAAGAACTGGCAGGTGATGATTTGTGCGCCGACGAAGGGGAACATCATAACCGACACGCGTAGAGCGAATTCCGACTGCGGACCGAGCATCGGGTCGTCGGTAAACATTCTGACAAACAGCCCGGGGAAGCAGGTTCCGAGGATGCAACCGGTTGTGGTGACGGCGACGCCGGCGAAGATGCCGTAGCGCAGGGCGCGGCGCACCCGGTCGTGCTGCGATGCGCCGTAGTTATAGCCCACGATGGGCTGCATACCTTGGGCGATGCCCATTACGACCATCACGAAGAGCATCTGCATGCGGTTGACTATGCCGAATGCGCCCACGGAGTAGTCGTTGCCGTAGGTGAGCAGTCGGTTGTTGATGAAGATTGTCACCATACAGGCGCAGACGTTCATGAAAAACGGCGACATACCGATGCTGAATATGTTCTTAATCAAGCGCTTACGCAGGTGTAGACTTGCGCGATGGAAGCGTATGTAGGTGTGTCGGTTGAGGAAGTGGCAGAGCACCCAGACGAGCCCGACGGCTTGCGAAGCCACGGTGGCTATGGCGGCGCCGCGTATGCCCCACTCGAAGCCGAAGATGAAAATCGGTGCGAAAATCACGTTGCACACCACGGTAAGAACCGAAGAAAGCATTGCTTTTTTGGGGTATCCGGTGGCGCGCATAATGTTGTTCAGTCCTATCATTGAGTATGAAATGGGGCTGCCGGCGAGGATTATTTGCATAAATTCGCGCGCGTACGGCAGGGTTTCGCTACTTGCGCCGAACAGGCGGAGGATGTCGTCGAGAAAGAGCAGCGTGATGCCGCCGTAGAAGCAAGCGTTGATAATCAGCAAGATAGCGACGTTGCCGAGGATGTCTTCGGCGCCGCGTTTGTCTTTCTGTCCAAGTCGGATTGACGAAATGGTGGCACCGCCGACGCCTACGAGCGTACAGAATGCGATGAGCAGATTCATTAGCGGGAAGGTGATTGCCATGCCCGAAATGGCGAGTGCGCCCACGCCGTTGCCGATGAAGATGCTGTCGATGATGTTGTAGAGCGACGTGAGGGTCATCCCGACAATGGCGGGCAGGGAGTAGCTGACGAGCAGTTTGCCGATTGGTTGGGTTCCTAATATGTGTGGATTGTTGCTATTTGCCATACACTGCTTTTTTCCTCGGCAAAGTTACAGCGAAATATGTGTTCGGCAAAATTTGTACTGCAAAGTAGAGTTAATAGCTTATTTTAATCTTTGCTCAGAGAGTGTATAGTACGCAGAATCATACCGCTGTAGAAAGCGTAAGCTTCTTCTTCTGCCTTTATGCGCTCTGCTGTGTCTTCCTTGCTGAACTTTTAGTCTAGCCTGCATCTCTATTAATCTATAATCTGTAATATACAAAAGCCGATAAGTATCGCTATCGTAAAACTTGCGAATGTGCCGATAAGCACATATTCTGTCGTTCTAATCTCTTGAGCTTTGCTTAATTCTCCAAACCTGAAAATAGATTTTGCCGCCAACAAGAAACCTATTCCCTCGGCATTCCCTGTCAGAATGAAAGTTAATATAAGTATTCGTTCGAAATAGCCAATCCATTTCCCGGCATTCGGCAGGCTATTCTCTGCCGTTGCCGAAGGCTCCCATCTCTTTATAAAGAGGCTCAAAAATACGGAAGTTGGTTTCAAGACTAACAGATATGCAATGACTACAGCCCAAATGTTCAGGCTATTCCATTTTGAGCATAATATTTCTTGGCAGAATACCTCTTCGCTGTTGAATAACGACAGCCACAAGACAACGATAACTGCGACGTGGACAAGTTGGTCGACGATGAATGAAACGGCATTCTTCTTCATATATTCGACTTTTAAATAATCCATCAGTGCATGAGTTATAAAAATAACCGATGGGATAATCCAATTGCTCAGGTCCGCAACAAAAAGATATGCCACTGTGGCATGGGTTAAGCTATGCAATAGTTGATAAGCGTGTTTATTATTTGTCTTACTTTGTTTGCCCTCGCATATTTTGTCACTCTGGAAGAAGAAATCGGAAAGGATATGAGCAAATAAAAGTTTTAGCAATATAGTGATATTCATCATTTTGTTAAGTTTGAAATCAAGTTATAGTATCTGTCGATGTACATCCGGATATGATTAACTCTCGCGGCACTCAAGAGTTTGCTGATGTTCTGTGCTGATTGTTGGAGTCGGCGTGCAATCTCTTTTTGTGAAATGTCGTATAACAATGCCTGATAAGCAGCTTGTGACTGCGGAACGCTCCATGACGAAATTACCTCGTCGGCAAATGCCGTACTTACTTGTAATTCTTCATCTATTTCAGCCCATTTTGTTTTTACAACAAGACATCGCTTGCCAATCTCGTCAAGACCTCTTCCCGAGTATTGGAATGCCTCTCCATCTGAAAGTACGGTATTGTTCGAATAATACGATATCGTCCCGACTCCCAGGGAAAGACGTGCATCCCACGGTTTTTTGCACTCTATAGGCGTACGACTTCTCAGCCCGGCTCGCAAGAGAACGGCAATCCTCATCGCATTTTCCGGGGAGCCTATTAGCATCTGAAAACTGTCACCTCTAAAAAATTCAACTTTTAGAGGTTCTATCACTGATAGCTCTTCGACTATTGTTTGAATTGACTCCAGCAAGAAGTCGCGATATTTTATTTGTATGGCGGAGGACTCTATTATATCTCCGGTTATAACTCCTTTTATTTCATCCATATCCTTTGCCGATTGTTGTCGACTACAAAGTTACAACATTTTCGCAAAAAATCAACCAAAATCGGTTGTTTTTTGAAAATCAACCAAATTCGGTTGTTTTCGCAAAATCAACCAAAATCGGTTGATTAATTTTGCCTGCCGAAGGCGCGCCAAACAAAAAACAGTCGCACTCCGGAGGGAATGCGACTGCTAAAATAAGATTCAAACTTGCTACTTAACGAGCACTTTGGTTGTCTTTCCGTCGACGGTTACGAGGTAGATGCCTTTCGTAACGTTGAACGAGCGTTCGTTGCTGTTGACGGCAATGGCTTGTCCGTTAACGGTGTGGATTGAAACGCTTTGTGCTTCGCCGAGGATGCGGATGTTGCCCACGCCGGCTACTACTGCCACTGCGTTAACTACCGACTCAACGCCGCCGTCTTTCTTGACTAACTTAACGGTGAGTGCGTCGAAGTCGACCTTGATGTCGTAAGTGTTGCCGAGAGCCTTGAACGACGTATTTGCCATGATGAAGGCTGCTTCTACGCCGTCTGCCACTTCCGTGCCGTCGACAGCCGGACCGTAGCGGAATGCGTTTACTTCATCCCAGTTGGTCGACGATACCGATGTGAATGCGAAGTAAGCGAAGCCATCGTTGTCTGCCGGGAAGAGTTTAACGTCTTTCGCGGTAAATACGGCGTCAACCGGGTCTTTTGTGAGTTTAACTGTAGCTGTCAAATCCCAAAGACCTGTGTCGTCGAGGTTACCGATGAGGTAGAGGCTTTCGGGCTTTTCGACAACGACTTCACCTTCGATGAGGACGGTCATGTTGACGAGGTCGACTGTTACGTCGAAGTCGCCTACGCCGGGCACGTTGATTGCGCCGTTACCCTTGACAATCGCGCAAGGCTCGTTGAGCGTTGCTGTTGCGTTGTCTTGAGCGAAGCCCCAACGAGATGCGTTGATGGTGTCCCAGTCGCCGATGTTTTCGCAGATTGCGAAGTTGGTCTTACCTTCGGCTGTAGTGACTGTGCCTTTGTAGACGCCTTCGCCAACCTTGGCAAGTTCGTACGACAGAGTCGGGTCCCAATTGTATGCGCCACCGACTACGTGGAGCTTTTCGGGATAAGTAGTAGTTGCTTCGCCTTCGATGAGGACTGTCATGTTTGCCAAATCGACGGTCAGGTTGAACGTACCTTCGGCTGCGATGTGCATCGAGCCGTCTGCAACTTGTTCAATTGCTGCCGGTGTGTTGAGCACAACTTCCTTATTCGTGTTGTGTGCGTAACGAGATTCGTTGACAATATCCCAATCGTCTTCGGTGTCGCCGAGCATAGTTGTAAATGCGAACCAGCAGTTGCCTTCGATTGTGCCTTTGTAGATGCCGTTTGCTTCTTTGGTGAGTTTGATACCGGTGTTAGCCTTCCAGCCTGTGTGGTCGCTCATCAAGAAAAGTTCTGCGGGATAGCCGTCGCTCGTCATTGTAACGCTGTATTGACGTGCTGCGGGCACTACCACTTCGCCGCTTTCGCGCGGTAGGCTGAATGCCTTGAACAATTCACCCGAGTTCGAAACCAGGTAGAGGTTGTCGGCAACGTCGAATGCCATTGCATTGGTGTTCGTGCCGCATGTGGTTGCCAAGTCGTAGAGTTTTGTAAACGTAGGCACGCCCGACTCGTCTTTGGTTACTTTGAAGATACCTACGGTAGCCTTGCCTGTCGCCATTGCCATGAGGGTCTTGTCGGCGTTCCATGCCATACCGGCACCGGCAGCGAGTGTTGTGATGTCGCTGTAGTCGATAACGCCGGTGTTGAGGTTTACGTGCTTGTAGGAGGGTTCTGTTTCGTTTGGTGCGCCACGATATTGACCTACCATAAGACCTTCGCCGTCGGCGTCAAACTTGGCGTTGACAGTTGCGCTGTTAATCCAGTATTGACCGCTGATAGCTTCGAGGCTTTGCGACGGAGCGGCATTCCATGTTGTGTTTTTGCCGAGGTTATAGATGTTGACGCGGTGGTTTGCCTGCGAGAGCGCATAACCTTCTTTGCAAGAAACGACTGCCACTTTGAGGCCGTTGCCCGAGCCGTAGACGTCGAGTGCGGTAGCGGGACCTGCCACGAAGTTGCCTGAATCGTCGGTTACGATGCCGTCAGTGCCGAGTGTGCCTTGGAACACTTCGGTAGCGGCTGCCGACAGGTCGTCGGGATTGAGCTCCCAGAGACTGGTGTTTTCAATGCCGGCACGTCCTAAGAAGATACGACCGTCGTCGCTCATTGCGAGGCGCTTGAAGTCGTAAACGGCCGTCGTGCTGCTCGGATAGGTAGTGTTTTGTGTCAAGCCTGCTTGGAAGCCGTATTTGCCTTCAGCGTTCTTGATGGGTTGAAGGAGTTGGTCGAAAGCGTAGATGCCTGTGCCTGTGCCGTTTTCTCCGGTCGATGTGTGATAGCCGGTAGCGGGAAGGCTCGATTGTGCCTCGGTGACGAGGATACGTCCGAAGTGTGCACTGTTGGGGTTATTGTCGACAACAACGCCGTAAGGACTCCAGAATTTGTATGACGTGCTCGATACGGTCGGGGTAGTTACAACGTCGCTCGTTACAGCAACTTGAACGACTGTTCTTGCATCAAACTTGAAGTCGTCGAACGGAACAGTCACCTTGTTGAGGTTGTTGATTTCCGTTTTCGTATCGTCGGTGTAGTATGCGATTGTCGTGCCTGCGTATTCTTTGTAGACCGCGCCGTCGCTGACGAGTTGAACCTTAACTGCGCTTGCCGGTGCATTCAGACGATATGTCACATCGAAGTCGGTGCCGTTAAATTGCACTTTGATGTCGTACGGATAAGCGTTGCGCGCTTCGATATAAATCGGTTTTGGGAACTCCAAGGTGTATTGTGCCACGAGACGTCCGGGAACGTATTGGTAGATACGTGCGGTATATTCGTCAATTTTCTCGAAGTTGAGGGCGTTTCCGTAGGGGCTTGCCGCCGCTACTTCTACCTCGTGAGTGGCAATGACGGTGCCTGATTCGTCATAGACAACAAATCCGTCGGCATAGTCGGTACCCGCTGGGTGTACGGTGTAGCGTACGCCGTTGAGAATAACGGCATCGCCTCCGGCTGTGGTGTTAATTTCTGAGGGGTAAGCCGGTGTCGTGTAATTCTCGCCGTCCCAGAGCGCGAATTTTACGCTACGGGTGTTCTTTACGAGGATGTTATCCGTCTCAAGGTCGCTGTCGAGCGGTTGGATGAATCCGTCGGTCCCTCCTGCGCCGGGTGTCGGGATGGCTCTCGCTTCGGTACCGTTATACGTACCGTTTGCAAATGGCAGTGCGACAATTGCTTCAGAGCTGTTGCCGATAGCGTAGAGAACGCCGCCGTCCATCATAACGTTGCCTTTTGCTCTTCCCATGTAGTCCATACGTCCTGCCGTTGCGCCTTCGGGCATAGTGATAGCAATATCGCGGAACGTGCCTTCGCCGGCGGGTAAGATTTTCATCGACGTCATAGCGCCTGCAGCTGCAAATCCGTTGCTGATGATAAGGTTGCCTGCATCGTCAATGCTGATTCCGGTGCCTGCACCGCCGCCGATCACGTCAACATCGCCAAATTTTGGTAGATGTTTACCTGTTTCGTCCCAGTAATAGACTTGAGGGACACTCTTGTCGTTTGTCCAGATTTTGCCGTCTTGACCGACGCCCCAGCGTGCGTTACCTGTCGCCGGAATGTCTTCGGTGAACTTCCAGTCTTGCGTCAAAGTCTGAGCATTTGCACTAAGCGATAGCGTGGCTATTCCGCACAGTGCCAATTGTAGTAAAGACTTTTTCATAATAGATTAATTAAGGTAGTTTTGAGATTTATTCATGCCGTAAAGATAATTTGAATTTTTAGTAAAGTCAATATTTTAAGCAACTTTAACGCACGGGGTTAGAGGTAAGAGTGGAGAGGTTAGAGGTTAGAGGTTAGAGGTTAGGGTACAGGGTATAGGGGACAGGGTGCACCCTGTCCCCTATACCCTACA
>JBJEDP010000348.1:0-13042 GCA_051872175.1 Candidatus Limisoma sp. | reverse complement strand
ACGCCCGATTCGCGAATTCTTGTGGAGCGAAGACATGGCAGACGCTTCGGTTTTCGTGATGGAAAACGTCGATTTCAAAGATACATACAATCCCGGCGACCGCGACATCCGCAACTGCCACATCAACATCGGCAGCGGACGCGAAGTGACAATCGCACAACTTGCCGAGCTCGTTCGCCGCGCTGTCGGCTATGTCGGTAAGATTCTTTGGGATTCGTCAAAACCCGACGGCACAATGCGCAAACTCACCGACGTCAGCCGCCTGCACAGCCTCGGCTGGCATCACCGTATGGAAATCGAAGACGGCGTGCCTACGCTTTATAAATGGTATGTCGACAACCTCTAAACAACACATAATAAATATATGCAAAAGAAACTATCGGCTGCAACGATTTGTGTGCAAGGCGGCTATAAGCCCAAAAACGGCGAGCCTCGCGTGTTGCCCATCTATCAGAGCACTACATTCAAATACGACACAACCGAACAAATGGCACGACTCTTCGACCTCGAAGACGAAGGCTATTTCTACACTCGTCTGCAAAATCCGACTAACGACGCCGTAGCGCGCAAGATTGCCGACCTCGAAGGCGGTGTGGCGGCTATGCTGACTTCGTCCGGTCAGGCTGCAAACTTCTACGCCGTGTTCAATATTTGCGAAGCCGGCGACCATATCGTCGCTTCTTCGGCTATCTACGGCGGTACGTTCAACCTCTTTGGCGTGACGATGAAGAAACTCGGCATCGACTGCACTTTCGTCGACCCGGATGCTCCCGATGACGTCATCAGCGCGGCTTTCCAACCGAATACGAAAGCGCTTTTCGGCGAAACTATCGCCAATCCGGCAATGGCAGTGCTCGACATCGAAAAGTTTGCTCGCATTGCACATAGCCACGGCGTGCCTTTGATTGTCGACAACACGTTTGCTACGCCTATCAACTGCCGCCCGTTCGAGTGGGGTGCCGACATCGTCACTCATTCCACTACAAAATATATGGACGGACACGCCATGGCTGTCGGCGGTGCGATTGTCGATAGCGGCAACTTCGACTGGCAGGCGCATGCCGACCGCTTCCCCGGGTTGACTACGCCCGACGAGTCGTATCACGGCATAACCTATACCGAGAAATTCGGCAAAATGGCTTATATCACCAAAGCCACGGCGCAGCTGATGCGCGACCTCGGCTCAATTCCGTCGCCGCAGAATGCTTTCTTGCTCAACATAGGGCTCGAAACGCTGCATCTGCGCGTGGCTCGTCACTGTCAGAACGCTCTTGCTGTTGCTCGCTTCCTTAACAGCCATCCCAAGGTTGCGTGGGTGCGCTATTGCGGACTTCCCGGCGACAAATATCACGCTTTGGCGCAGAAATATTTGCCCGACGGCTCTTGCGGCGTGTTGTCGTTCGGCGTCAAAGGAACCCGTGCCGATGCCGCTCGTTTGATGGATGCTTTCCGCTTTGTTGCCATTGTGACGCACGTCGCCGATGCGCGTACTTGTGTGCTCCATCCGGCAAGCCACACGCATCGTCAGCTTTCCGACGAACAACTCATCGAAGCCGGCGTTGCTCCCGATTTGATTCGCCTGTCGGTCGGCATCGAAGACCCCGACGACATCATCGATGACCTAAGCCAAGCGCTCGAGCAACTGTAGATTTATATCGCACAAGAAAAACAGCACTGCCGATGGTCGGTAGTGCTGTTTTTCTTGCATTCAGCATAGGCTAATATTTTTCGTCGGTCGATGTTGCTTCGATTTCTTTGCGAGTGATTTTGCGCTTGTCTAACGAATACCATGCGTAGACGATGTAGGCAAGTACAAAAGGTATGAGAAGCGACACGATGCTCATCACCGTCAGCGTGAATTCGCTCGACGAACTGTTGCGTATCGACAGCGAATTGGTGACGTCAATCAGCGACGGATAGTAGGCTGTGTCGTTGTAGCCTAACAGCCAAAACAGCGTAAGCACTACGAGCACAACGCCCAATCCCGACAGCCAAATACCTTTCTTATATCCTGCACGAAGAATGGTCATCACGATTCCGCTGAGCACAAGCAACGTGCCGACAACAAATACCACCAAGCACCACCACATCTCGATGGCGTTGTCGAGATATTTGTAGTCTTGCCACGAAGCGGCTCCGTCGACCGTCGATACACCTTTCGACGTAAACAGAACGGCTACAAATGCCAGGAAGAGCACAACGAATATCGCGGCATCGTAGAGCAGATGTCGGCGAAGTTTGTCTTCCAAAGGTTGGTCGGAAATGTTATTGACCAGATAGAGTGCGGCAAGTGTGCGTGCCAAGAAGAGCAACATAAATCCGAGCAGCAGGTTTTTCCAGCAGAAGATTGCTTCCAAGCCGTGCAGCGGACCCCATTGCGAGATGGTAGAGCTTGCGCTGTTGAGGATATTGGTCTTCGTTACGGTAAATTCCGCGCCGAAAAACATTGTACCGACGGCAACGCCGATGAGCACCGGCGCCAGAAATCCGTTGACGGCGAGCAGTGTGTCGTAAAAGCGGCTGCCATAGACGTTTCCGTCTTTTTTGCGGTATTTATACGATACGGCTTGAACGACGAACGTAAACAGTATCAGCATCCAAAGCCAATATGCTCCGCCGAAACTGGTGGAGTAGAATAGGGGGAAAGATGCAAAAAATGCTCCGCCAAACACAACCAGCGTGGTGAATGTCAATTCCCATTTTTTGCCAAGCGAGTTCACTATGATTGATTTTTCGGCATCGTCGGGCAGACATACCAAAAGCGACTGTCCACCTTGAACGAACATTAAGAATACGAGTAGCGCTCCGAGGATGCTGATGAGCAGCCACCAGTAGTTCTGTAGAAATGCGTAGGTTATCATAATTCAATTATTTTACGGTTTCTAAATCGTCTTTTGATTTCTTCGAGATTTGTTTGCAGATGATGCAAATGTCGGCAACGAGGAGCGCCGTGAAGATTACGGCGAAGATGCAGAACGTCGTTTGAACGTAGCCGACACTGATGTCGGAGATGGCTATGCTGTTAGGCATCAGGTCTTGAATAGTCCACGGTTGACGACCCACTTCGGCAACTACCCAGCCGCTGACGCTGCAAAGGTAGGTGAGCGGAATGGCGAGTATTGCAAACTTGTAGAACCAATCTTTCCAATTGATTCGTTCAAGCCACTTGCGTTTGTAGGCAAACAGAAGTGCTGCAGCGATGAAGGCTAACAGCATGCCGCCGATGATTACCATTATGTGGAATGTGTAGAACGTCAGCGGTACGTTTGGCACTGCTTCGTCGACCGAATTGAGGTGTCCGTAGCCGAAGTAGTTGAAGTTTTGTGCAATTTCGCTTTTCAGCGATTCCGCTTTTGCTGTGTCGCCGGCTTTGACAGCTTCGTTGAATTGGCGGAGAGCGTCGACTGCCAATTTACCGCGAGCAATGCGTTCTTCGTAGGATACGGTGTTGATGGTGTCGCCTTGCGGAGTGAGCGAAACGCCCTTAATAAGGTCGTTGATGCCCGGAACGAACGAGTTGGCGTCGTGGTTGGCGAGCACAGAAAGTCCGTAGGGGATAGAGATGTCGAACACGAACGGGTCCTTGTCGTCGTTGTGCGTTTTGCCCGGGGTAAGGATGCCCACGGCAACGATGTCTTGTCCGATTTTGCCGTCGTAGAGTCCTTCCATTGCGGCAAGTTTCATCGGCTGATGTTTGGCAACCGTTACGGCTGAGCTATCGCCCGTAGCAACTGTTGCAACGATGCCGATAAGACCTACCCAACCGCCCACTTTGAGGCTACGGATGCTGTGCTCGGTGTTGCGGCGGCGGAGCAACATCCAGCTGCTTACGCCGATTACGAATACGCCGGCAAGAGTCCATCCGCTCATCACGGTGTGGAAGAATTTGCTGACAGCCATTGGAGATGCCACGATAGCCCAAAAGTCGACCATCTCGTTGCGCATCGTCTCCGGATTGAATTCCATGCCGACGGGATGTTGCATCCATGCGTTGGCTACCAAAATCCATAGCGCGGAGATGCTTGCGCCGATGGCTGTGAGCCACGTCGATGCCAAGTGAAATTTCGGACTGACACGTTTCCAGCCGAAAAACATCACGGCGATAAACGTCGACTCCATAAAGAAAGCAAGGATGCCTTCGATTGCCAACGGTGCGCCGAAGATGTCGCCTACAAACCAACTGTAGTTCGACCAGTTTGTGCCGAATTCAAACTCCATAATGATGCCGGTAGCGACACCGATTGCGAAGTTTACGCCGAAAATGGTCATCCAAAACTTGGTAGTTGCTAACCATTTTTCGCTCTTCGTGCGGAAATAGATTGTTTCCATTACGGCTACTATCACGCCCAGACCAAGCGTTAGCGGGACGAATAGCCAGTGGTAAATGGCTGTGAGGGCGAATTGCGCTCTCGACCAGTCAACCAGTTCAATTAAGTTATCCATGTATTGTATTTATTTAGTTAGTTCGTCTCTGACAATTTGTGCTTTCCCCTGCTCGCTGTCGCTGCGGCTGTTCAGGTAGTCGGGAAATAGAAACAACTTAAGCACAAAAAATATGATAAACAATTTTATTAAAATAATAGCCCACAAGGTCTTTCCAACGGTCATTTCTTTAAAACCGTCCACATAGAAACGTATCACTCGTGTTATCATGTCTGTATCGTTTTTAGATTATCGTTCCACAAACTTACTGCAAAAGTGGTAAAAAACATAAAATTTTCTGCATTATTTTTTCACGGTAGCCACAAAATGAAATATTTTTGGTAATTTTGTTCTGAAGTTAAAAACAGAAAAGAAATTATGGCAACTTGGTTTGAATGTAAAGTAAAGTATGATAAGATGACAGAAGACGGCTCACAGAAGACAGTAACAGAGCCATATTTGGTTGATGCTCTTTCGTTTACGGAAGCGGAAGCACGCATTACCGAAGAAATTACACCGTTCATTTCCGGCGATTATAAGGTTACCGCAGTTAAGCGCACCAACACAGCCGAAATCTTCTGGAAAGAGGGCGGCGACAAATGGTATAAGGTGAAAGTCAACTTCTGTACAATCGACGAAAAAACCGGTAAAGAAAAGAAAACCGCTAACTATATGATGGTGCAAGCAGCCGACTTCAAAGGCGCATACGATGTGTTTATGGAAGGTATGAAAGGTACGATGGCAGATTTCGAAATCGCGCAGATTGTCGAAACGATGATTATGGACGTCTACCAAGCCGACCTGAGTGGTGCACCGAAAACCCAAGAATAAATTTCCTCTGTGATGAATATCGACATTAAAGCCCGTTTGGAATCAATCCGTAGCACTCTTGCCGACGGCGTAACCCTTGTGGCTGTGTCGAAATTCCATCCGCTTGAGGCGCTTCGAGAGGCTTACGACGCCGGACAACGCGATTTCGGCGAAAGCCGCGTGCAAGAGTTAACCGCCAAAGCGGCGGAGATGCCCTCCGACGTGCGTTGGCACTTCATCGGGCATTTGCAGACCAACAAAGTGCGGCAACTCCTGCCTTGCGTTGGCTTGATTCACAGCATCGACAGCCTCCGGCTGCTTCAGTGCGTCGACAAAGAGGCTCAATGTATCGGCAAAACCGTCGACGTTTTGCTCCAACTCCATGTGGCTGCTGAAGAAACAAAATTCGGCTTTACGCCCGACGAATGTGCTCGGCTCGTTGAGTCGGGCGCTTTGTCGTCGCTTGCAGGCGTCAGAGTGCGTGGGCTGATGGCGATGGCTACCAATACCGACGACCTCGCTCAGGTCGAGGCGGAATTTCGTCGCGTCGGCGACCTGTTCAACCGCCTCAAAGCCGGACCGTTCGCCGGCAACCCCGATTTTACCGAAATCAGTATGGGCATGAGCGACGACTATCCCATTGCTATCCGGTGCGGAAGCACGATGGTCCGCATCGGCAGCAGCATTTTCGGTGAACGACATTATTGACAACTAATAAATACAAAATCTAACAAAATCCATTAACCAAAAAATTAACTTATGAGTAATCAATCGAAACAATGGGCAGCTATTATCATGATGATAGCCCTATTTGCAATGATTGCGTTCGTGACCAACCTTTGCTCTCCGATGGCAGTTATTGTAGAAAACCAGTTCGGCGCATCCGAACTCCAATCGCAAATCGGTAACTATGCCAACTTCATTGCCTATCTCGTTATGGGTATTCCGTCGGGTATGCTCATCACAAAGTTCGGCTACAAGCGCACTGCATTGCTTGCCTTAATAGTCGGTATTATCGGCATCGCTCTCGAATATCTGTCGGGAACAATGGCGAACATGTGGGTTTACTTGATTGGCGCATTTATCAGTGGCTTCTGTATGTGTATGCTCAACACTGTTGTCAACCCGTTGCTTAACGTGCTCGGCGGTGGTGGTAAGAGTGGTAACCAACTCATCCAAATCGGTGGCGCATTCAACTCGGCTGCCGCTGTTGCCGTTTACATCATTATGGGTGCGTTGATTGGTGAAGTTACCAAAGAAACTGGCATTGCCGATGCCGCTCCCGCAATGTTTATTGCTTTAGGCATCTTCGCTTTGGCATTCGTTGTGCTCCTCTTCACTAAGATTGACGAGCCCGAGCAAGCGCCTGTACAACTTTCGCTTATCGGTGGCGCTCTTCGTCATCGCCATTTCGCACTCGGCGCACTCGCCATCTTCCTTTATATGAGTGTCGAAGTTGGTACACCTACCTATATGATTAAGTATCTCAACACCGAATGTGGCGTAGCCGTAGGCGTTGCAACGCTGATTGCCGCCGTTTACTGGTTTGCAATGTTCATCGGACGTTCGGTGGGCGGTGCAATCGGCGGTAAAGTGTCGAGCCGTGCCATGGTCAGCACGGTGGCAACCGTTGCCATTGTGTTGCTCGTGTTCGGTATCGTTGCTCCTGCCGACATCAAGTGTAGCGTTCCCGGCGTGGATTGGGCAAATCTTTCACTCGTTTGGGTAGACGTTCCTGTTGGCGTCGTTGCCTTTATCCTTGTCGGTCTGTGCACTTCAGTAATGTGGGGTGGCATCTTCAACATGGCAGTCGAAGGCCTTGGCAAATATACGGCAGCAGCTTCGGGTATCTTTATGACAATGGTATTCGGTTGCGCCGTTATGGTCGGCTTGCAAGCATGGTTTGTCGACTTCACCGGAAGTTATCTCCAAAGCTATTGGATTCCGGTAGCATGTGCAGCCTACATCCTCTTCTACGCACTTGTAGGTAGCCGTGTGAAGCATTCTGAAAATTAGTTGATACATTACGCCCGACGTGGCGAATAAAACAATCAACGAGGGTCGCACCGCACTGCGACCCTCGTCTTTTCTGTCTTGACGAATCATAGTTTCGCAATTCTTGGGCTTCCTTCTATTGCTCCGTGTTGAGTGGTTGTTGCATTTTTTGCAACAACTACTACCGAGTAATACAATCGGAGGGTGCATCTGATTCGATACACCCTCCGATTTTGTTCGGCTTATGCTATAAAGCCGGAGCGTTTTGCTCGTTGCCGGCGTGCTACCTGACAACCACTTTTTCAATCTTGTCGCCGGCTTTTACGATGTAGAAGCCCGGTGCAACGTAAGTGGTTTCGGTGCCTGATGTGGTCGAAATTCCACTCATCGACGTGATGGTATATGTGTCGACGCCGGTCACTTTGATATAGCCTGCACCGCTGCGGATGTCGATGTCGTTGTCCGACACAAGTCTGTCGACGGCGGTTGCATTTTTCATCATAATCATTCGCATTGCGCCGTTGTCGACCTCGACCACTAAGCTATAGAACGGACCTAATTCCGGATTGAGGTAAGTTCTGCCGGTGAACGACTTGTCGGTGCTGATTGCGCAGTAGTCGTCGCCGCTGATATAGTCGTCGCCTTGCTTGCCGTGCATAAGCATCTTTCCGTCTTTTTCGACGAGCACTTGCGGCCAATCGCTCACGCAGCCGATATTCCATGCGGGAACGAAGCTGGCGACGTGATATTCGGTAGTTCCGCTATAGCCGATGTTGAGTTTCGCACCGTTGTAGGTGGTGTCGGCGGCGCGACCGTTGATTAGTCGGATTTTGAAGCCTTCGTAGTCTTCCGTTGCGGCATTGTAGAGCAATACGGTGTTGATGCCAAGGTCGACGATGATGTTGTATGTGCCTGAGGTGACGTTGTAATACACTTCCCGGTCGTTGATTAACGACTCTGTGGGGAATTCGGCAACGACGCCTTCGTTAGCGCCCCAGCGGTCTAATTTGACGGTATTCCATGCGTAAGCCGATACGTCGCGTCGTGGAAGTACGGAGGTGAAACAGAAGTAACTCTTGTTTGTATATTTCTCCTCGGGCAGCACGATGTTTTTGCCGAAATATTGATTCGGTGCGGTTTTGACGAGCACGTTGCGTTCGTCGAAGAGGTTCCAGTTGCAGTCGTAGATTTCGCCGAGACCCTTATTGCGGACAATGTAGAGTATGTTAGGCTCGTCGCCGAGTGTCACTGTGCCGTTGTTGAGATTGATGGTGGCGTAATATTTGCCGTTAGCGTTCAGTGCGTAGTAAGCCGACGTGTTGAGCAGCGCGGCGCCGCACGTCTTGGTCTCGCCCATTGCGATTGATTCTGACGCCACATTGCCGCAATATTTGTAATTGGGATTTGTCGGGTCTTCGCTGTTCGACGTGAAGTAGAACGTGCCGTCGTCGGTTGCTCCGGCTGCGTAACTTATGGTGACGTAGTAGATGCCGTTGCCTGCGTTGTGGCATTTGATGAGTTCGTCGTTTGCCGAAGAGTAGGTTCGCTCGTTGACGTTACCTACAAGATACAACTCGTCGGGCATCGGTTTTGTGCCGGAAATGTAAATGCGATTGTCGGCAGGCGACACAACGATGTCGTAGACGCCGTAGGGTGTGAACGACGACTTCTCGTTGACGCCGCGGTTCAGCTTGATGTCTTCGCCGGCGGTGACGTACGAATCGCTTTCGTTCGACAGTTTCGTGCCGTAGAAGTTGTCAATCTTACATCCTGCCGCGCCGGTCGGCGATGCCACAAATCGATACCAACCGCTTTGGTAGTCGGCTTCTTTGACGATGTGCACGTCTTTGAACACATATTGTCCGGCGCCGTTTCTTACGGCAGGCTGCGATGCATCGTTGAGGTCCCAGGTTGCTTGTACGTTTGTCGAGTGGACGAAGTAGATAACGTCGGGCAGCTCGCCTGTGCCGGCTTCTCTGACGCTGATTATGCCTTTCCGAGTGTCGATGGTTGCGTAGTACATCGTGTTAGCCTTCGGCAGCGAGAAGTTGTATGAGCCTGCCGACGGTATTGCAACGAATTGGCGTGTCGTACCGGGTTGGAGCGTTGTGGAGGCGTTGCTTGCGCCGTAGCGATTAGCCATCACTGTGGCGTTGTCGCCGAGCGTCGACGAGAATGTGAACGAATTGCGGTTGGTGGCATCGCTTGTCCACAGGTTGACGTAGAAGATTCCGTTGCCGGCGTTGTGGCATTCGAACACGTCCGACTTGGTGTAAGTGTCTTTCCACGACTGCGAGCCGAATACCGAGCCTACAACGTAAAGATTGTCGGGCACATCGGTGTTGATGTTCGACGATTGTCGAGCGCACACGGTGATGCGGTCGATGTCGGGCGACCAACCGCCGGAGGGCGAAACGAGGGCGAATGTGTTGTTTGCGCCTGCCTTAAACGGAACGTCGACGTGTATCCACGAGCAATTTGTTGTCAAGTAGTCGATTCCGTTGCCTGTGAAGGTTATTGTGCCGAGGCTTGTGCCGTTGACAAGGCATTCCGCCGTGCGGTCGTCTTTGGTGGTGTAGTAGATGGTAACGGTGTAGAAGTCGTCTTTGGGCACGTTGATGCCTTTGAACGTGAGTTTGCGACCTTTACCGAATTGTCCGACGATTTTGTTGCCTGAAGTGAAAGGCATTTCGGCGTCGGTGACGGTTTCGACGGTCAAGCCTTCGCTGAGTTCGTTAGCCGACGATTCAGCCTCATAGATAGTTTCAGCATTCGGCATTTCGAGGTTGGCGTTCTCCGAAATCTGAACGAGGAAGCCGCCTTCGTTGATTTCTGCAATCGACAGGGTAGTAGCCGAAGTCACGCTCTTCTTTTCGACCACCACTTTGTTACGCTTGTCGCCGTCGCGATAGATGTAGGCGGTGTAGGTCTTTCCTGCGGGAATGAGTTGCGATAGGTTGATGTTTGCCGTACGAGCCGACACGGTCAGTCCGGCGAGCCACCAGTCGTTGCCTTTGCGGCGTGCTATGGTGAGGTATTTTGAGAGAGAACTTTCGAGCAAACGGCTTTCGTCCCACGTTGCCGGAATGCGTTTGGTGATTATGGCAGGACCGTAGGGCAACAGATGTTGATACGATTCGGTTATGTGGAGCAGACCGTTCTCGTAAGCCACGCTAAGACCGAGGTTTTGTGCAAACGAGAAGTTTTGGTCGAGTCTGCCCGACACCATTGCGAAGTCGATAGGCGTATAGTCAGCCGGACCGACCACGTTGCGGGTCAGCAAGTTGCAGATGTGGTGCTTGGTTGTCATAAAGCCGCGGTTTTTCTCCGACAAGAACACGTTTTCGCCACCCAGGATACCTTCGTACGAAAGCACGTGCGGGTATGTGCGACGCAGACCGGAAGGACGTGTACAACCGTGGAAGTTGACGTTCATCTGATATTTCGCTGTGAGCTTGAGCAGCAATTCCATGCGTTCCGCCGTTTCGCGTGAGTCGTCTTCCCAGAAGTCGATTTTCACACCGCTAACGCCCCATTCTTTCCATTTTCGGAGCGTTGCGTCCATATTTTCTGTGGAGAAAGCCGTGGTTTTTGCGAGTCGAGAGTCGCCCCAAAGGAGCACTTTCACGCCTTTCGACACTGCATATTTCACGGTGTTGCGGATGGCAGCTTCGTTCCAACCGCCATCGACGAGCACGTATTTCCAACCCATTCGGGCTGCCATGTCGATATACTTTTTGTCGGCATCCAATCGCGAGAGGCTGCCGTAGCCTTTGTTCTCGGAGCCACCCCAGTCCCACGACGATGTGCCGGGTTCAATCCACGACATGTCGGAAATCACGGAAGGTTTGCAGAGGTTTTCTTGCATCGTTGACGCAAAAATCGTGGGCAAATCGCCTATTTGCAGCGTGCGCCAGGGCGTTTCCAACGGCAGTTTGACGGTGAGGTTGTTTTTAACGTCGTCTTTATAAGCTTGATAGCTGTCACCGGCATGTTGCCACATCAAGCATCCCGTCGGCGATGTATATGCCTTGAGTAACGAGATGGAGTAGGTACCCACGTTTTCAGCCTCGCTGATGAGGATGTTCTGACTGCCCGAGCCGACCAACACCGGTTCGTTGAAGCGCGGGTCGGAGGCATCGGTCACTGCCGTATTCCAGTCGGTAAATTCTCCGTATGTGCCGTATTGTCCGTAGTATGACTCATACGGGAAGTTCTTCGGCCAACTTTTCTGGCTGGCAAATTTGCAGCCGAGTATGTATTTGAAACTTGTTGGGTTGACTGCCGAGGCTTCGTCTTTGATGATGATGCTCGACTTGCCGTTTTGGTTCGGAATGACATAGCGGAACGCCACGCCGTCGTTCGACGCGCGGAAGACGATGTCGAAAGGCTGTCCGGCTGCGGTCTGCAAGTGGATTGTCAGTTCGCGGCAATTATTCACATAAGTGCTTGTCTTTCCCGACGGTAGGTAGTAGGTTTCGTTGATTTGGCGCGATTCTGCGCTTATGATTTTCAGGTTTTGTGTGTAGTCGACGGCGTCGGAAACGAGTCCGAGCGGCGATTTGTTGACCACCCATTCGTTGTTGCTTATTACCTTATAATAAGGTTTGCCGTTTTCGATTGTCGACACCAAGCCGATTTT
The DNA here is from genome assembly GCA_051872175.1 of Candidatus Limisoma sp. GTDB lineage: Bacteria > Bacteroidota > Bacteroidia > Bacteroidales > Muribaculaceae > Limisoma. The sequence continues at coordinate 1,173 of JBJEDP010000348.1, read as the reverse complement.
TCCGTTCGGCGACCATACTTCGTTGTAGGGATTTACCTTCGGTGCGTCGGAATTGGCAAACGGTGTGGTTTGCAGCAGCATTGTTTGATTGTCGAGGCTGATGCGGGCATAAAGCGTCACGCCGCGATAGTTCGACGGCAGGGCATAGCTCGACGTCACGTTGTAGACGTCGCCGCGGCAAAGCACGTTCGAGCCGACCGCGATAGTTTGGTTGCTCGCCGAACCGGCATAGCGGTGTTTGTCGCTGTCGGATGCGTTTCCGTTGGCGCGCGAAGTGAAAGCAAATGCTATGCCGCTCAGATTCGATGCGTTGGGCACGATGGTTGCGTAGTAGCATTTCTCCGAAGCCACATATTTGAGTTTCTCACCGCTGCCGCGTTGGTCCCAAGTCATGCCGTTGACTGTGCCGACGAGATACAAATTCGGTCGCGAAGGATTGATTGTCAACTGTTTGGTTTGTCGGTTGAACGAGACGTCGAAAGCGCCTTCTTTATTGGTGAAGAGCGCCAGTTCCGCGCCCGATGTGAGTGTCGCTGTCCCGTCTTCAAGAAGGATTGAAGATGCGAGTCCGTAGCGTTCGGCATTGATTACCGACCATTGGTTGCCGTTGGCGGCTGATACGTAGTAATAGCATTTATTTGAGCCGTCGGCAGCCTGAAACTTCATCGGCAATTCCGAACCCGAGTATTGCTGCGTTGTGCCGACCCGGTTGAGTTGCACGGCGATGTCTTGCGGCTTGCCGTCTTTCATGTTTCTAAGCAGATACATCACGTCGGGAGTGTAACTGCTGTTGACCGAAATCGTGTTGGCTGCCAGGTCGATAGTGAGCATGTAGCTGCCGGCTTTGTCGGGCAGCGCATAGTCGGTAACCGTGCCGGTTGCCGCTTTCAGAGTTTTGCTTTGTCCGTTAGAAAAGCGTACAATCGACGATTCGGGCGAGCCGTATACTTTGCGGTTTGTCACATTATCACCTAAAGTCTCGGTGAGGCGGAAGTTGCCGTAGTACTTTCCGGAGTTGTCGCCGCTCGAGTTCATCACCCGAAAGACCAACGCTTGGTACTTTCCGTTGCCAAGGTTAGCGCATTTGACGGCGTTGTTATAACTCCAAGTCATGTCGCTGATGTTGCCTACAACCCATAGATTTGTGGGGTAGGCTGCTATGAGGGATAACGA
>JBJEDP010000347.1:0-2596 GCA_051872175.1 Candidatus Limisoma sp. | reverse complement strand
ATAAGCCTATAAGTGAAGTGTCCAAGTTCACAAGTTCAGAAAAGCGAAAATGCGCTATCTAATATGTCTGCCAAGTGCCAACTGTGGCAACATGACGATGCAAATGTAATCAAAATTTCTGTAAGTCCATCAAGTAAATAGAAAAAAACTTGATTTTTCTTATTTGCGCCAACTTGAAGTATCAAAACCGACTCGAATTAACCTTTTATATTAAAAAGCAATATTTTTCGCTTGTATCAAAACCACTTTAATAGATTAAAGTGATACAATTATTAATCACCTCAAAGCCCTATCGGGTAAGGGGTTGAGGCTCTGTTTTGTTTGAAAAATGCTACTGAAAGTCTTACGACATCAAGACTCTTTCCCTATTGAAATCAATGCAATGAGGTTTGTGCGTCCTTGCACCAATCAAGAAAATCAACAATCTTTGAGAGGTCTTCAACAAATTCGAGAATCTGTCAGATTTGCGCACCAAATGAAAGAAACCGTCTAACGATTGTCAGGCGGTTTCTTTCGTTTATATATGCAGATTTTATTTAAGAATCTGGTATCTAATACGACAAGCGGAGTCCGATGCCGAGATTAAACTCCGTGTCGTGCTTGCGGAGCGGTAAGTCGGACGACTCAAGATGGCGAGTAATTCTCGGTTCGGCGAAGATGCCGCATTTATTCGTAATGTTAAACTGCAAGCCGATGCCGGCATTGACCGAATACTGCCACGGCTTCTCGGCAAGGTCGTTTTTCACCGACTCCATAGCACCCGCTGCTGTTTTCACCATCGTCGTTTCGCTGCCGTCGACCGCTTTCTCTACGGCGCCGCCCGCTGTGGCATACATCGTAATAAATCGCGTATCGAGGAAGGTAAACGAGGCTGAAACAGGGATACCGACGTTGTAGACCTTTTGGCGGATGCGGTAGTGCGAGTCTGCCGAGCCCGACTTCCACGACGAGCCCAAGACGGCAAACGACAAGCCCGCGTCGACAGCCCATTTGTCGGTAATGCGATAGCGGAACATCGCAGCATAGGTCATGGGGAAATCGTATTCGATGTCGGTCTTTGTTTGCTCGCTGATGTTGCTCGACATCATCGACACGTAAGTATTGTTAAAATCCAGCCGGTCGGGCGACATATCGGAAAAGAATCCAACGGCGGGCGCTGCATTCGCCATCGGAACGAATCCGCTCTGCGAACTACCGGCGCCGGAGAAGCCGTTTGCCACAGCGAGGGCAAAGCTCCAACCGCTGTGGTTTTGTGCCCGACGATAGTTCTCGACGTCAGTGCGCCTTGTCGGCGTGGTTTCGCTACCGCGACGAACCACCACCGAACTTTCGCCGACCGACTTTTGCTCAGCCACAGAATCGGCACGCGTCGAAGCTGAAACTGCAGCATTTTCGTCGGTTGTGCATACAGGAGTCGGCTCGACGTCGAGCACCGCCACGTCGCCGCCGCCGGCAATCCCGCCGGCAAACACCGATGCCGACCGGGCCTCTGCGAGTTGCCGCGACGAATCAGTCTGCATGTCGTCGCACGGAGTCCGGTCGCTGCAGAGCAACGACGAACCGCCGACCTTTGCTCCGGCAACAGTCGATGCGGCACCGGGAACGCTTTCGGCGACGTCCGACCTATTCCACATCAGCCATCCGGCAACGGCAACTACCGCCACCGCGGCAGCCGCGGAAGCGTAACGAAGGTAAAGGACGCGCGCACGACGGCGTAACGGCGCCGCCGGCATATCGCGCTTGATGCTCGACCAAAGTGCGTCGCTCGGCTCCATATGGCAGTCGTCTATGCGATTTTTTACTCTATCCAACCATTCGTCTTTCATTTATCTCTCAGTTTTAAATAATCATTAATCATCTTAGCGAGCAACTTCTTAGCCCGGAAGAACTGCGACGACGACGTTTTCTCGCTGATGCCGAGACGTTCGGCAATCTCCTTATGGCTGAGTCCGTCGAAGGCATACATATTAATCACCGTGCGATAGCCGTCGGGAAGACTCGCCACGAGTCGGAGCAACTCCTCCTGCGGAATCGTGTCGACATCGTCGGCGTCGACTTCCGGCTCATCGCCGTTGCCGTCGAGCGGCTCCACGGCCAACTTTTGCCGGAGGCGCAGAGCGTCGAGCGAACGGTTGACAACGATGCGCTGTAGCCATGCCGCAAGCGACCCCTCGCCGCGATAGTCAAACTTGTCGAACGACCGATATGCCGTAATAAACGCATCGTGGAGCACGTCTTCCGCCTCCTCGCGACTACCCATATAACGCATAGCCGTTGCGAGAAGTCTACCGCTATATTGCGTGTAGAGCAACTCACGAGCCCGAGCGTCGCCGCGCTGACATCCTGCACTTATTTCTTTTTCGGTCATCACTGATTTGTCTATTAAACTAAGGATTTGCAAAAATACTGCATCTCAACCAATAAAATATTTTTAACACAAAAATTTTTCGTCCCGGTGCAGTATTTTGCCGTTTCGATTGTTTACTTTGCAGAACATTAAAAAAGAAACGACAATGAAGAAATTACTTTCACTGAAATTATTTATGATTCTCGCGGCGCTGACATTCTTGACAGCCTGCAACGACGACGAAAACAG
>JBJEDP010000346.1:0-2598 GCA_051872175.1 Candidatus Limisoma sp. | reverse complement strand
GGTGCGCAGAAACTGTTGCCAGTAGCTCAAGCCGCGTTCGTAGCCTATGTTGTAGATTGCGCCCTCCGACCAGATTGCGTCGAGCGACTGCGGCTCGAAGGGCAACTCTGCCATATCGCCCACGATGGGTTCTACGAGGTTGCTCACGCCGAGGCGATTAGAGTTGCGTTCGAGTTTCGTCAGGAAGTCGGCGAAAGCGTCGACGGCGATGACGTGTGCGCCCGTTTGACGAGCAATCAGCAGCGCCGACGAGCCCGTGCCGCAGCCCAAGTCGGCAACAGTGGCGCGCGACGTTATCGAATCGGCGAATTGCAGGGCGCGAAGAGTCGCAACGTCGCTGCCCGGACCTTGCCGCTCAAGCGACGAAAAATAGTTGCAAATTAGTGAAAAATCGAAGTCGTGTATAGAATTATTATCCATGATTAGAAATCAATGTTATCTTTATACGTGATATTATTGACCTAAGTGACAGGCGCTTAGGTTTTCGCAGTCGAGCCGGCTGCCTATTAGAACAGCGTAGCGATGCAGCGGATTATGACGTAGATGCAGAAGAAGAATTTGAGGATGGTGCCGATGAAGAAGCCGAGGAATGAGCCGAATCCGGCTTTGAGGGCGGCTTTGAATTGCTTGCCGCCGATGAGTTCGCCGACGGTTGCACCGATGAACGGACCCAGAATGATTCCCACGGGAGGTAAGAAAAGTCCTACGATAGAGCCAATTACGCAACCCCAGTTGCCCCATTTTGTGCCGCCGAACTTCTTTGTGCCGATGACGGGCATAACATAGTCTGCCACCGAAATTGCGGCGGCTATCAGGAATGTTATGCTCAGTTCGAGGGCAGTGATGTCGGCTTCGGCAACGTCGGTGAACGACAGAAGTAGCAGTCCGACGAAAGCTAATGGCGGACCGGGGAGCGCGGGAACGATGCATCCGACGATACTAGCTGCCAAACATACGGCTGTGAGGATGTAGAGTATGATATCAATTGCCATCTAAGAGCGTGTTTTAAATGTTAACAATTTGTTCATTATAAAGTTCGTTGCGCCGAACACGAAAAGCCCGATGAACTGCGCAACATATTCGTTCATGCCCAATAGGTCGGCGAGGGCAAACGAGCAGCCGAGTTGGAGCAGATACGCCGTGCCGTAGGCAATCAGGTTGAGCGCAATCTCGCGCAGCAGGTTGCCGCCGCGGGCGCGAAACACCCACAGTTTGTTCCACACAAAGTTGTTGACCAGCGCAATTGCGTAGGCTGTGATGTTGGCGGGGAGCATATCTGCGTGGCAGAGGTGCATCATAATCCACACGGTAAGCGAAATGATGACGAAGTTGCTGAACCCGACCACGACAAATCGCATCACGCGGAGAAATTCTTCGTTACGGCTCATCATTCGAGGATTTTAGCAGTAGTTAGTCCGTGGCGACTGCCGACGACGTAGCGTGCCTGCGAGTCGGTCTCGGTGGCGCGGCAGAAGCGGTCCATAATCAGTTCGCGTCCCGGCTCGAAGGTTAGACATTCGAAGGTGTCGCCGGGTTGGATTGTGGCGTTGAGCGAACTTACGGCGCGGAATCGGTTGTTGCCCAGATATTCCACAACGCAGACGCGGTCGGGCTTCCACTCCAATTGGATGCGCATTCCGGCAACGAGGTCGGCGGTGGCGATTATGTCGGGATTGAACGTTCCGCTGTCGCGTTCGCACTCCGACAGGAAGTTGTGCCAATCCTTGCTGCCGATATATTGTGCGAGCAAGTCGAGCGTAGTCGTAGCGGCGTTTTCGTGGCTTGCGCGCGACGAATATCCCCAAACGCGTTCGAGTGTCGAATCCGAGAGAAATATGTTATGGTCGTTGCGCAGGGTTTCGCTCAGCGACGCAAAGTCGCCGTGAGTGAGGAGTTTGTGTCCGTAGCGAGCCTCGACACGTTCGCGAAGGAGCGCAACTTTCGGGTCTTTTATTGCCTGTTTCATTATTAAATATTTTTGGCAACAAAAGTAAACATTTTTTTGCAAACTACGAAAAAGCAGCAACATGACAAAAGTATTTTGCAAACCCAATCAAAACTCCATGTATTTTTATCCATCCGGAAACCGTCGTCCGGGATGGCAAAAAATAGGTGTCGTCAGAAACATATTCTGACAACACCGTTTCTCAATTGGAGCAATTTGTTACTTCCTTTGGCAATAGTCTATCGCACATTCGGGAGTGCAAAATACCATAACAAACCAATGGTTGTCAATTGTTGCATTTTTTAAAGCCTCATTCCAAGCATCATAAGCATTCTTTACATCCTCATCGTCGAGTGCTTTTTCCCAGTCAGAGTCTGCTTGGGTTATCTCATAAAGGCGACGCGTCAACTTGTCATGGATTCTGTCGCAATCGTCGTTGCTTGTTGCAGTTTCCAATTCTTTTGTTGCTTCTTCGTAGGCGCTGATAAAGTCGCTACTTGTTGATGAGCACGACACCAACATAAGTACTGCTATAAGCAGTTGAAAGATAACTATTTTTTTCATAATAATTGTGTTTTATAATGTTGAAAATTTAGAGTTCTACTCGTTATTAGTTGTTAGAATTATACTTTATATATTCAGTCATAAGTTTC
>JBJEDP010000345.1:0-13261 GCA_051872175.1 Candidatus Limisoma sp. | reverse complement strand
AAAGGCTACAACTCATACCACGGCGAGTAGAAAAATCACAATAATCGACCGCGGGCAAGTATGTTTGTCCGTTTTTTACACCTCCATCGGCCGCCAAAAACATACCTTTGCCGAAAATTTCAAACAGGCAATGAGAATATTCACACTAACAATGCTTGCCCTTATGGCATTTTCAGTCTTCGGGCAATCCTCTCCAACCGAGCCCGACACGTTGGGCATCGACACTATGAACATTCACGAAATACAGGAAGTTGTCGTCACCGGACGCCTGCCCTACACTCGTATGAAAAGCGGTGCTCTGGTTACTAAAATAACCGGGTCGCCTCTCGAAAAGTCGGGAACGGCGCTCGACGCATTGCGCAAAGTGCCCGGCATCATTCGTAAAGGCGACGACTTGGAAGTGATTGGCCGCGGCAAGCCGATTTACTACATCAACGGCAGAAAAGTGTACGACAACGACGAACTCAAGCGCTTGCTAAGCGACGAAATCGAGAGCATCGAGGTAATCACCAATCCGGGAGCAGCCTACGACGCGACAGTCACTTCGGTGGTAAAAATCAAGACCGTCAAGCGCCAAGGCGACGGCTTCAGCTTTAACCTGTTCGGCAAGTCGGAGCAGAGCTTGCGTACAGGCAAAAACGACCCGGAAGGACAAATCAGTGTAAACTACCGCCACAAGAACGTCGACGTGTTTGCTTCTGCCAAAGAATGGGTCTACCGCACAGGGCAATGGAGCGACATGGCACAAATTACCTCTGACTCGAAGACCGGAACCGAGCTATATCGCTACGAGGGCGACATCGTGCACCATTGGCGAGGCTTGGGAACCCACATCACCGGCGGTATCAACTGGCAAATCAACGACAATCACTCCATCGGCGCAAAAGTCGACTATGCCGTAACGACCGACGACGGAACTCGCGACGTGTTGCGTATGTCGAAGTTCGACCACGGCACACTCACCGAAACAATCGACAGTTATACTCATAAATGGGGCGACGACCCGAACAACAAGCTCGTCAACGCATACTATAACGGCACGGTCGGAAAACTGAACATCGACTTTAACGTCGATATGTTCTTCTCGCACGACAACGAGAATCAAACGACCGAAGAAGAAGATGCCGTCGAAACTCGCAACATCGTAACCACGACCGATGCAAAGAGCAAAATGATTGCCGCAAAACTCGTTCTGTCCTACCCGATTTGGAAAGGAAGTCTGCAAATCGGTACCGAAGAATCGTTTGTCAAACGCGACAACAGTAGCGACATCACCGGCACTACCCTGCCCTCGCAGCTGTCGAAAACCGACGACCGCACTTGCGCCGGATTCATCCAATACAATGTGTCGCTCGACAATCGCACCTCCTTCGGCGCCGGATTGCGCTACGAACATGCCTACTTCGACTACACCGACGCACTCAACCCCGACGAAGACCTCAACCGCCAATACGACAACCTCTTTCCGTCGGCTTCAGTGGCTACCCGATTCGGACGCGTACGCCTCTCTCTTGACTATAGCAGCAAAACGCAACGTCCGTCGTTCTGGCAACTCAACAGCCCGGTTAACTATCACAACCGCTACGTCGTACAACAAGGCAACCCGAAGTTGAAGCCTTCGCAAGAGCATACCGTTTCGCTCACCGGCAACTACAGCTTCCTGACCGCCGGAGTACACTTTACGCAATACAACGACTTGGTGTGCAACTGGAGCGAACCTATCGGCAACGACGGCATGATTCTCGTAAGCTACAAAAACATCGACCGCCCGCAACGTCAAGTCGGCGTGTTTGCGGTGGCTAACAAGACGTTCGGCTGGTTTGTCCCGTCGTGGACATTCGCCTACAACCGTCAATGGCTCACGCTCGACTTCGACAACGGTCGCCGTTCGTTCAACAAACCGATGTGGGTGTTCAACGCCTTCAACGCGGCACGCCTCAAACGCGGTTGGCAACTCGAGCTCAACAGCGAATTCCACAGCCGTAGCAACTATAGCAACGTCGAACTTACCAACAACTTCTGGGCTCTCGAAACAGCCGTACAGAAGACGATGCTTCCCAACAATGCGTTGACCATCCGTCTGGCTTGGCAAGACATGTTCCAACGCGGCAACAACGACGTGTTTGTCGACTACGGCAGTTACGTTATTCGCCAAACCAACAAATTAGACTTCAACCGCGTAATCCTGACTGTGCGCTATTCGTTCAATGCCGCACGCAGCAAGTATAAAGGCACAGGCGCCGGCAAAGACGCAATCAGCCGCATCGGCTCAACGGCAAAATAACAGACTCATCAGTAACAACACATATTCTTCTTAGAGTCTGTTTCATAACAAAAGTTTAATAATTGAAGATGTCAGTCTTTGAGTAGGTTTGTTCGTGTTTTAAGGGCGTGTGGCGAGCCACATAACCGCAAAACACGGACAAAGATGCCAAAAAATGGCAGAGCAGGCAAAGACAAGAAAATGGCAATCAGAACCTATGCCAATTTAAACTTTTGTTATGAAACAGGCTCTTATTCAATCGCAATTTTTCGGGGGCGTTGAGATAACGCCTCCTTTCTTTTTTCTTTTTGCCGTTTTCGCTTTGGTTTTCGCTGATTTTTTGTACCTTTACATTTTGAAATGGCAAAAATCACAAAAACTAACGTGGCACGTTTGCTCGACAAGGCGAAAATAGCCTATGAGTTGGTGCCCTACGAGGTCGACGAGAACGACTTGTCGGCGCAACATATTGCCGACCAACTCGGCGAAGACATCAACCGCGTGTTCAAGACATTAGTGCTCCACGGCGACAAGGTGAAGCACATCGTTTGCGTTGTGCCCGGCTGCCGCGAGGTCGACCTGAAAAAGGCGGCGCGCGTTTCCGGCAACAAGAAGGTGGAAATGCTGCTTATGAAAGACTTGCTGCCCACAACCGGCTACATCCGCGGCGGTTGCTGCCCTATCGGCATGAAAAAGCCGTTCCCTACATATTTCCACGAAACGTGTATGGACTACGACTTTATCTACGTCAGCGCCGGCGTACGCGGCTTACAACTAAAGATTTCGCCGACCGACATCGTCGACTACGTTAATGCCACCACGGCTGACATTGCCACAGATTTATAAAACTTCAGAAAGATGAATGAATTTGGCATAATTTATAGATTGTCCTCCTTTGGAGAGTCGCACGGAGCAGCCGTTGGCGGAGTGGTCGACGGCATGCCGGCAGGCGTCGCCATCGACGTCGACGAAGTGCAACGACAACTCAACCGCCGACGTCCCGGACAGTCGGCTATCGTCACACAACGTAACGAAAAAGACCGCGTACGCTTCTTGTCGGGAATCTTCGAAGGTGTCACGACAGGGACTCCCATAGGTTTTGTGGTCGAAAACGAGGACCATCATTCGAACGACTACAGCAACATCCGCGACGTGTTTCGCCCGTCGCATGCCGACTACACCTACACTACGAAATACGGCATTCGCGACTACCGCGGCGGCGGACGCTCGTCGGCTCGCGAAACAATTGCCCGCGTTGTTGCCGGTGCTCTTGCCATGCAAGCGCTCAGTCAAATCGGCGTCACGGTAACCGCCTACACCTCGCAAGTAGGCAACATTACTCTCGACAACGACTACAGCCGCTACGACTTGTCTGCCATCGAGAGCAACGACGTGCGATGCCCCGACGCCGACGCGGCAGCTCGCATGCACGAGCTCATCCGACAAGTTCAATCGGAAGGCGACACCATCGGAGGAACGGTTACTTGCGTTGTCAAAGGCGTTCCTGTAGGCGTCGGCGAGCCGGTGTTCGACAAGCTGCATGCTCGGCTGGCATACGCCATGATGAGCATCAACGCAGCCAAAGGATTCGACTACGGTATGGGCTTCGACGGCGTCGGCAATCGCGGCAGCCAAATGAATGACGCTTTCACCTGCACCGACGGACACATTTCGACCACAACCAACCGCTCGGGAGGCATCCAAGGCGGAATCGCCAACGGCGAAGACATATACTTCCGCGTGGCTTTCAAGCCCGTGGCAACGCTGCTGCGCGACGTCGAAACCATCGACAAAGACGGTCGTGCGACCACGCTACACGCTCGCGGACGCCATGACCCGTGCGTACTGCCTCGCGCCGTACCTATCGTCGAGGCAATGGCGGCTATGACCATTTTCGATATGTATCTGCTAAACCGCAGCGCGCGACTGTAGGTCTATGGCTTGCTATAGCGACTTTGCCACGTTTCTGAAACGACATTTTTCGGAAAAGGTCCAAAAAATTTCGATAAATGCCGGCTTCACATGCCCCAATCGCGACGGCACGAAAGGCGTCGGCGGCTGCACATACTGCAATAACCAAACGTTCAGCCCGGGATACTGCCGACCGCAGAAGTCGGTTGCCGAACAACTCGAAGAGGGCAAACGATTTTTCGCGCATAAGTATCCACATATGCGCTATATAGCTTATTTTCAAGCCTATACAAACACTTACGCGACGTTGCGCCAACTCGAATCGCTCTACGCCGAAGCGCTGGCTGTCGACGGCGTTGTCGGGCTCATCATCGGCACGCGCCCCGACTGCGTCGACGACGAGTTGCTCGACTATCTTAAAGACCTCGCTCGAGAGCGATTTGTGATGGTGGAATACGGTGCTGAGACGTCGCACAACCGCACCCTTGCGGTTGTCAATCGAGGACACACATGGGCGCAAACCGTCGACGCCGTCAGCCGAACCGCCGAGCGCGGCATCCCTTGCGGTCTGCATCTCATCTTGGGACTTCCCGGCGAATCGCGCAGCGACATACTCACCACCGTCGAACACGCATCGGCGTTGCCTGTCGACACGCTCAAGATGCACCAACTGCAGATTGTACGCGGCACGAAATTAGCGAAGCAAGTGGCTTGCGGAGAAATCGACTATCACGAAATGACCGTCGACGAATATATCGACCTTTGTTGTGAAGTGGTTGAGCACTGTCGCGAAGGCGTATGCATTGAGCGTTTCGTATCACAGTCGCCCGCAGAACTTTTGCTTTCGCCTCGCTGGGGACTGAAAAACTACGAATTTACCAACTTATTGAATCGCGAACTCACACGCCGCAGCATCCGCCAAGGCACGAAATGGAAACCGGAAATCTGAAACCGGAAATCTGAAACCGGAAATCTGAAACCGGAAATCGGGAATATAGCGTAGAGGAATTATTCGCCACTCTCACCTCTCACCTCTCACCTCTTACCTCTTACCTCTCACCTCTTACCTCTCACCTCTTACCTCTCACCTCTTACCTCTCACTTCTCACTTCTCGCCCTTCTCTTGCGCCTCTTGCAGTTTACGCTGCTTGTCGATACGTCGGCGAGCCTTTACCTTATTTTCGTCGAAGCCCTCACCGTAGACAGTGTTGACGTTGCTCTGCGACATAAAGGCATGCGGGTCAAGTTCCTTGATGAGTCGATAGATGTCGAGAGCCTCCGTTTTGCGGCAATAGATGATGAGCATTTTCACTTCTTGGCGCGTATACCATCCTGTGCCGTCGATGATTGTACAACCGCGATGCAACTCATTATTGACGGCGGTCGCTATCTCGTCCCAGCGCTTGGAGAAGATGGTAAACTGCACAGCCTGACGAGTATTGTTGACCACTTGGTCTGCCATATAGGAAAGGAACACAAGCACGACATAACCGTAAATCACCTTGTTAAGATCGTGATAGATGATAAACGACGACGAAATGATTATCAAGTCGACGTAGAGAATCATCCGCCCCACCGACACCTGATGATATTTCGACACCATAGCGGCAACAATGTCGGTGCCACCGGTGCTGCCGTTGTGCGTAAAAGCTATACCTACGCCCGTACCGCACAGCACAGCGCCTATCACACAGTCGAGAAAAGTTTCGGGAAGCGCCACCGGATAGGCTTCGAAAATGGGTTGCGCAATACCGATGAACAAACTGAGGAACGATGCTCCGAAAATTGTTTTCAGCACGAATTGCGCACCTACGACCTTATAAGCTATCGCCAACAGCGCGATGTTAAGAGCATAGAACGGAATCCATACCGGAATGTTAGTCTGAAAATAGATTAGCGACGCGAGACCCGCCATACCGCCAATTACGACACCTTTTGGCAGCACAAAGCCGCAAAAGCCTATCGCATAGAGCACTAACCCTAACATTATCATTACGCAATCTTTCAGATTGCTCAGCACATATTTTTTATTCAATTGCATAGCCTTGGATTTTGGCGCAAATATACTAAATTTGCGTCGGTAGACGGCTGCAAAATCGAAAAAATTTCAATAAAAATAATTGGCGACGGCAGACTACGAGCACGCCTTGTTCGCCAAAAACGCCATTGTAAGACCGATTATGATAGCAATCACCAATCCACTTTCGAGGTCCGACATACCTTTTAAATCGACAACCTTTCGCGGTTTCTCCTCCACCACGCCATACGATTCCAACAGTTTAAGTATTGCCCAACGGATTATGCAATAGACCATTAGCGGAAGGGCTAAAATATAAAGGAACGCTTTGAATATTTGTGCACGAAATATTATTACAGCGACTATTAACGTCGCCAATATCAAATAAGACAGCGGAGAACTCGGGTCAAAAAAGAAAATCATAGCCTTTATGTGTTTTCAGTTATAAGTAGTCTGCACAAAGGTATAAATAATCGACCGTAACAGCCAAGAAAAAAGGGAAAATAAAGAAATTTCACACTAAAAAAGCGCATTCACTATTGTAGATGCGCTTTTGGTATGCTGTGCGATGTTGTGTGATGATGTGCGGTTGCCGGCTAACCGTTCATGGTGAGCAGCAATTCTTCGTTCGACTTGGTGCGGAGCATGCGGTCTTTGATGAGTTCCATCGCTTCAATCGACGTGTAGTCGGCGATATGATTACGCAGAATCCACATACGGTTGATGGTCTCTTGACTGAGCAGCAAGTCGTCGCGGCGGGTGCTCGATGCCACGATGTCGACAGCCGGGAAGATACGCTTGTTCGACAATTTGCGGTCGAGTTGAAGTTCCATATTACCCGTACCCTTGAACTCTTCGAAAATCACTTCGTCCATCTTCGAGCCGGTCTCGGTGAGCGCCGTTGCGATAATGGTGAGCGAGCCGCCGTTTTCGATGTTGCGGGCTGCGCCGAAGAAGCGTTTGGGCTTTTGAAGAGCGTTGGCGTCGACACCACCGGTAAGGATTTTACCCGACGCGGGAGCTACCGTATTATAAGCGCGTGCGAGGCGCGTAATCGAGTCGAGCAGAATGACTACGTCGTGACCGCATTCGACCATACGTTTTGCCTTTTCGAGCACCAATCCGGCAATCTTAACGTGGCGTTCAGCAGGTTCGTCGAACGTCGACGCAATCACCTCGGCGTTGACGTTGCGCGCCATGTCGGTAACTTCCTCGGGACGCTCGTCGATGAGCAGAATGAGAAGATATGTGCTGGGATGGTTTTCGGCGATGGCGTTTGCTATATCTTTGAGCAACATGGTTTTACCGGTTTTCGGCGGTGCCACGATAAGTCCGCGCTGACCTTTGCCGATGGGCGAGAACATATCGACAACGCGAGTCGAGATGTTGCAAGTTGTTGCGCCTCCGGTGAGGTCAAACTTTTCGTCGGGGAAGAGCGGCACGAGATGCTCGAAGGCTACGCGGTCGCGTACGAACTCCGGCGTGCGGCCGTTAATCGATTCAACATTGCAGAGCGGGAAAAATTTCTCGCCTTCCTTTGGCGGACGAATAGGACCTTCGACAACGTCGCCGGTTTTGAGTCCGTTCTGCTTGATCTGTGCTTGCGAAACGTAGATGTCGTCGGGCGACGAAAGGTAGTTATAGTCTGACGAGCGCAAGAATCCGTAACCGTCGGGCATTATTTCGAGCACACCCGAGCCTTTCACGATGCCTTCGAAGTCGTATTGCGGCTGTTGAGGTTGTTGCTGAGCCTGTTGTTGCGCTTGCTGTTGCGCTTGACGGCGTTGCTGTTTGCGTTGTTGTTTTGTCTGTTTTTGGCGAGCGGGCTGTTGCTCTTGTGCGGGCTGCTCGGGCTGTTGAGCCTGTGCTTGCGCTTGCGCCTCTGCATCGGCTTGCTGCTGTTGTTGCGAACGTGGCACGAACTTACGTCCGGTGTTGAAGAACAAGCTGAACGACTCGTCGCTGCGCTTTTGCAGTTCCGGCTTAGCTTCCGGCTGCTCAGCGGGTTCGGCAGGTCGGTCCTCAGCGTCGGCGGGTTTCTCCGGCTGTGCCGCTTCTGCTACGGGTTGCTCCGCCTCGACGGTCTTGGCGGCTTCTGCAGGTTTTTCTTCCGACGCTGCAGCAGGAGCTTCTACCACGTCTGCGCCCTCGACTTTCGGCTTATCAGCATCTGCAGGTGCTTGGTCGGCATTCTTTACAGCCTTCTTGCGACCGCGCTTTGCCGGTGCCGGTTTTTCGGCAGGCTGCTGCTCAACGGCTTCTACCGTTTCAGCGGCTGCAACTTCCGGCTGCGCAGGCTCGGCGACCTGTGCTTCGGCTTTCTTCCGACGGGTTGTTTTTGCCTTCGGTTTGGTTTCTTTTTTCTGCTCTTCGGCTTCGTCGGACTTATCTGCCGCGCGTTTACGCTTTTCGCTACGCATTTTGACAGCCTTTTCTTTCGTCTGGTCTGCCTCGAAGTCGATTATTCCGTATATGAGATTATCTTTATCAAGCTTATCGACGCTGGTACTATCGATTTTCTTTATACCTAAGGATTTGGCTATTTCCTGCAACTGCGGAAGTTCCATTTCCTTCAATTCTAACAATTTATACATGTAAATTCTTTAATTTATAGATTCATAATCCACGCAAGGATTACTACAAAAAGATTCGTGATAATTGGGGAATGAGTTGTAAAATTCGGAGCGCTTGCCTTGCGCTTTTGCTCTGCAAAGTTAATACATTTTTTTGAATAACAATATCGATAGACAAAAAAATTATCGCCGCGCAAAATTTTTCGTTTCGACGCAATAAGCAAAACAATGATATATAAAAAGATACCGACAATCTACCGCCTTTGAATTAACATTTGTTATTAAACAGGCTCGAAATATTTTTGCTTTATACTACATTTTATATTAACTTTGCCCTCAACAAAAACGAACAAAAAACCTCTAAAAAACTCATAACAATGGCTAAACAATTAACCGACAGCAATCTTGAAGAAGTATTGGCATCCGGTAGACCCGTAGTAATCGATTTTTGGGCTGAATGGTGCGGTCCGTGCAAGTCCATATCGCCAATCGTTGACGAATTGGCAACGGAATACGAAGGCGTTGTCGACATCTACAAATGCGACGTTGACGAAAACTCCGACGTCTGCGGACAATTCGGCATTCGCAACATCCCTACTCTCATCTTCATCAAAGACGGCAAACCCGTCGACCGCCACGTCGGCACTGCTACAAAAGCTCAACTTGCCGAGAAAATCGATGCATTGAAATAATAGTATACATCAACCATTAATGGCAATAGTGTGCGACCGTCGGCTTGACAGTTCTTCGCTATTGCCTTTTTTGCGTTTTTATAAAATAGTATGGAAATTATCGTAATAATATGTCTGGTTGTCGTTGTAGTAACAATTATCGCAATTCTGCAACTGAGCCGAAAATTGGCTGACACAAAGTCGAAACTTTTTGCCTCGGAGGCTTCGCTCAGCGCCGAGCAGAACCGTTGCCGCGAGCTCGCCGACAACGTGGCAAAGCTTGATAGCAACATCACCAAACTCAACGACCGTATAGAAAGCCTCAAGGACGAAAACGTCAATCTTTCGCTCGACAACGCCAAACTCACCGAGAAAATGCAGTCGTTCGACCGATTCCGCCAACAGATGGAGCAGGAAACCGAGAACCGTTTCAAAGTGCTCGCTCAGCAGATTCTCGACGCAAATTCGAAATCGTTTGTCAAAAGCAACGGCGAAAGCATGGCAGCTCTGCTGGCTCCGCTGCGCCAGAACATCGACAATTTCCAGAAAATGCTGCTTGAGACTCACGCCTCTCACACAAAGAACTTCGGCGAACTCGAAGCATCCATTCAAGCGCTGCGCCAATCAAATACGTCAATCGGCAAAGAAGCACGAGAGCTTACGGAAGCGCTCCGCGGCAACTCGAAGGTGCAAGGCGACTGGGGCGAAATGGTGCTCGAATCGATTCTCGACAAGTCGGGCTTGATTCGCGATGAGAACTATTTCGTGCAGATGACACGCAACCCCGACGGAACACTCATCGAAGGCGAAAACAACCAACGCCTTCGCCCCGACGTCGTTGTTGTGCTGCCCGACGACAAATACATCGTCATCGACTCGAAGGTGTCGCTGACAGCCTACACCGACTACATCAACGCCGACTCCGATGAAAGCCGCGCCGAAGCTGCCGAGCGCCACGTCAAATCGGTGCGCAACCACATTAAAGAGCTCAAAGGCAAAAACTATCAAGACTACGTCGGAATCCGCCCCGGCAAAGGCAATCAAATCGATTTCCAACTGATGTTTATTCCCAATGAGCACGCCTACCTTACCGCTCTCAGCATCGACAAAGGGCTCTGGCAGGAAGCTTACGACCAACGAATCGTCATCATCAGCCCCGCTCACGTCATCTCGACCTTGCGTCTCGTTGCACAACTGTGGCGCCGCGAACGCCAAGACCGCAACGCGATGAAAATCGCCGAAGAGAGCGGAAAGCTGTACGACAAATTCGTCGGATTTGTCGACGATATGGCACGCGTTCAAAATGCGCTCAACGCCGCGCAACGCTCGTTCGACGACGCCAAGAAGAAACTCAACGAAGGTCGCGGCAATATGTTCACCAAGTTTGAAGAGCTAAAAACGCTCGGCGCACGGGCAAACAAACAACTACCGGCGGCAAACGACGAATAACATTTGCTTATTAGCGGGATTTTCAGTAACTTCGCACATTATTTGAATTATGCTTAAGAAGTTAATCACAACAATCCTCATAGCGCTGACGTCAGTTGCGTCGACGTTCGGGCAAAACGAAGGATTTCCCGACTCGTGCAGCGTCAGCCTCATAACGTGCTACCCCGGTCCTGTCGTGTTCGAACTCTATGGACACACAGCCATTCGCGTACGCAATGCCGACTACGACCTTGCTTACAATTTCGGCATGTTTTCGTTCTCAAAGCCGAACTTCATCTATAGCTTTGTCAAAGGCGAAACCGACTATATGCTCGGCTATACCGACTTTGCGGGCGACCGCTATCACAACTTCATTGAAGAATATCGCCATCGCGGCTCGCGCATCGTCGAGCAAGAGCTCAACCTCACTCGCCAACAAGCCGTCGACCTCTGGAAAAAGCTTTGCATACTCAGTCTGCCCGAAAACAGAGAGTATCGCTACAACTACGTTTACGACAACTGCGCAACCCGTCCGCGCGACATGATAGAAGACGCCGTCGGAGGCATCACCTACCCCACGCCCGCCGACACAACGCTGACTTTCCGCGACATTATGCGCTCTTATAGCCCGAACTACCCATGGTATCAATTCGGCATCGACTTAGTGCTCGGTCCCGGCATCGACTTCCCGGTCGACGTCCGCCAACGGCAATTTGCACCAATTCTGCTCATGGAAGAAATGGCAGGCGCAACCTATACCGACAGCATCGGCAACCGCGTGCCCGTTGTCAAGCGCACAAACATCATCAACGAAGGTACGTCCGACGTACTGCTTCCGCCAACACCGTGGTGGGCTTCGCCGATGACCGTTGCCTTTGTGGCATTGGCGCTCACGGCGCTTATGACGTGGCTCGACATTCGCCGACGCAAAGTGTCTCGATGGTTCGACTCGTTGTGGTTCTGCATTCAAGGATTAGTAGGCTGCTTGATTGCATTCCTCGTGTTCTTTTCCGAACACGAAGCAACGTCGCCAAACTTCCTGTTAGCATGGCTGAACCCGATTTGCTTGCTTCCGGTAATACTAATTTGGATAAAACGCGCCGAAAAGTGGCTATTTATCTATCATTTTATTAACTTTGCAGTCGTTTTTGGAATGACGGCATTTTGGTGGGCTCTGCCTCAAACTGCCAATCCGGCGATATTCCCGCTCATCGGGGCTACGCTGCTACGTTCCGCAAACTACTTATACATCAACCGAAAATGCAACGCGCGCAAAAGGTAAATAGAATATTAACAACATTGGCATGCACCGTCGTGGCGATTACAGCACTGTCGCAAACGGCAGGCAGACCCACGCTCGTTGTCGGCATAACCATCGACCAACTGCGTAGCGACTACATCGAACTGCTACGCACCCATTTCGGGCAAGGAGGATTCAACCGCTTGCTCCGCGACGGCGTGTGCATCAGCAACACCACGTTCGACCTGGCAACTCCCGGACGAACCGCCGCCACAGCGCTCATCTACACCGGCGCTTACCCGAACATCAACGGCATCAGCCGCCCTTCGGTCTACGACGCAGAGTCGAAAACGTCGTCGCCAATCATCACCGACCATAACTTCATCGGAAACAACACCGACGAAACATATTCGCCCGCAGCCATCAAAGTGTCGACGCTCAGCGACGAAGTACGCATCGACAACAACGGCATCGGACAAGTCTACGCCATCGCGCCCAACGCCGACCAAGCTATCATCATGGCAGGTCACGCCGCAAACGGTGCGTTCTGGATTAACGAAGAATCGGGCAAATGGGCTTCGTCGACGTTCTACAAAGACTTCCCGTCGGTAGTTGCCGCGCGCAACTTCGGCGACGCTCTGCGTACACGCGTCGACACAATGAAGTGGACGCCGTCGATGTCGGTCAACGACTATCCCGACGTGCCGCTACACCGCTCTTTGACGCCGTTCAAATACACCTTCACCGGTCCCGACCGCATCCGCCGCTTCAAAGAATCGGCGCTCGTCAACACCGAAATGACCGACGTGGCTATCAGTTGCATCAACGACCTCCGTTTGGGCAACCGCGCCACTGTCGACATGATAAACATTGCCTACACGGCGGCGCCATATCCATACTCGGAAGACGCCGACCGAAGAATCGAAACCGAAGACAAATACATCCGACTCGACCGCGACCTGACGCGACTCTTCGCCGCTATCGACAAAGCCGTCGGCAGAAATGCCATTATCTTCGTCACTTCGACAGGCTACTTCGACAACACTTTCGCAACCGAGCCGCGTTTCCGACTTCCCGGTGGCGAATTCTCGTCGAAAAAAGCGGTTTCGCTGCTCAACATGTATCTCATGGCAATCTACGGCAACGGCAATTGGGTTG
>JBJEDP010000344.1:0-2614 GCA_051872175.1 Candidatus Limisoma sp. | reverse complement strand
ACGAACCCACGCAAAAACAAAGATAGGAAAAATGATAACAACTGTTGAAAAGCGAGACGGTCGCATAGTCGGCTACAACGAAGAAAAGATAAAAGCAGCCATCCGCAAGGCGATGCTTCAAACCGAAAAAGGCGAAGACGAAGGTCTGATACAAAAGATTGCCGACCGTGTCGGATTTAACGGCCGCGAACGTATGACTGTCGAGGAAATCCAAGACATGGTCGAAGCCGAACTGATGAAGAGTTCGCGCAAGGAAGTGGCAAAGAAATACATTGCCTATCGCGACCGCCGCAGCATTGCGCGCCGTGCAAAGACTCGCGACATATTCTTGGAAATCATCGACGCCAAGTCGAACGACATAACGCGCGAAAACGCCAACATGAACGCCGATTCGCCGGCAGGAATGATGATGAAGTTCGCCAGCGAGACAACCAAGCCGTTTGTCGACGACTATCTTCTTTCCGCCGATTCGAAAGAAGCCGTTGCAGGCAACTATCTGCACATCCACGACAAAGACTACTACCCGACGAAGAGCCTGACCTGCGTACAGCACCCGCTCGACAAGGTGTTGCGCTACGGATTCGTTGCCGGACACGGCGAGTCGCGCCCCGCAAAGCGTATCGAAACGGCAAGCATCATCGCTTGTATTTCGTTGGAAACCGCACAAAACGAGATGCACGGTGGTCAAGCCATCCCGGCATTCGACTTCTACTTAGCTCCCTATGTGCGCAGTTCGTTCATCGAAGAAGTTCGCAACATTGAAGAACTCGAAGGCGTCGACTATAGCGACCTCTACCAGGCGCCGCTCGACGACTACATTCACCGCCCGCTGACAGGATTGACCGGCCGCGACCGCGCACTTCAGCACGCCGTCAACAAAACCGTGGGACGCGTACACCAAGCCATGGAAGCGTTTATCCACAACATGAACACAATCCACTCTCGCGGCGGAAACCAAGTGGTGTTCAGCTCAATCAACTACGGCACCGACACATCGGCTGAAGGTCGCTGCATCATGCGCGAACTGCTCAACTCCACCTTCGAAGGCGTGGGCAACGGCGCTACGGCAATCTTCCCCATACAAATATGGAAGAAAAAACGAGGCGTCAACTACCTGCCGGAAGACCGCAACTACGACCTCTACAAGCTCGCTTGCAAGGTGACCGCCCGCAGATTCTTCCCCAACTTCGTAAACCTCGACGCAACATTCAACCACCACGAGAAATGGCGCGCCGACGACCCCAACCGCTACCTCTACGAAGTGGCGACAATGGGCTGCCGCACGCGCGTGTTCGAAAACCGCTACGGCGAAAAGACATCGGTGGGACGCGGCAACTTGTCGTTTTCGACAATCAACATCGTGCGCCTCGCCCTCGAATGTCGTGCAATCCAAGACCGGGAAGAGCGCATCAAAGCATTCTTCTCGAAACTCGACCACATGCTTGAAGTGACGGCTAAACAGTTGTGCGAACGCTTCGAATTCCAAAAGACAGCAAAAGCCAAGCAATTCCCGTTGCTTATGTCGAAACTGTGGAACGGCTGCGAGACACTCAAGCAAGGCGACACCATCGAGAGCGTTATCAACCAAGGCACACTCGGCATCGGATTTATCGGCTTGGCGGAATGCCTTATCGCACTGACCGGCAAACATCACGGCGAGAGCGAAGAAAGTCAGAAACTCGGACTGAAGATTGTATCGTATATGCGCAGCAAAGCTAACGAATTCTGCGAACGCTACAACTACAACTTCAGCGTGTTGGCAACACCGGCAGAAGGATTGTCGGGCCGCTTCACAAACCGCGACCACAAGACTTTCGGCATCATCGAAGGCATTACCGACAAAGAATATTACACAAATTCCAACCACGTTCCCGTTTGGTACAAGTGCAGTCCGAAACATAAGGCAATGATAGAGGCACCCTATCACGAACTGACCCGCGGCGGACATATCTTCTACGTGGAAATCGACGGCGACGCAACCCACAACCCGAAAGCCATCAGCGACATCGTAGACCTCATCGACAAATACAACATCGGCTACGGCTCGGTCAACCACAACCGCAACCGCTGTATGGACTGCGGCTTCGAAGACGCTACCGAAGGGCTCGACACTTGCCCCAAATGCGGCAGCAAAGCCATCGACAAACTGCAACGCATCACGGGCTACTTGGTAGGCACAACCGACCGCTGGAACAGTGCAAAATTGGCTGAACTTCGCGACCGCGTCGTTCACAAATAAGACACACTGCGTACATATATAATATGGACATCCGCATTCTCGACATCGTAGAAGGCACAAGCGTCGACGGACCCGGGTTACGCACGTCTATCTACTTGGCAGGCTGCCGACATCACTGCCCGGGCTGCCACAACCCGCAATCGTGGGACTTCGAGGCAGGCAAGCCAATGAGCGACGACGAAATTATCCAAATCGTGGCGTTCAACGATTTCGACGTGACCCTCTCCGGCGGCGACCCGATGTATCAACCCCACACGGTGGCACACCTGTGCCGACGCATCAAGCAGGAAACCGGCAAGCGGATTTGGTGTTACACCGGATTCTTGTGGGAGCAACTCATCGCAAACCCCGCCACCCGAGAAGCACTGCGATGGA